>JAGHGS010000027.1 GCA_017888105.1 Bacilli bacterium | reverse complement strand
CCTATTAATAATAAAACCATATTTTTCTTCTTTCGTCAATTCATTTTTCTTCCTCTTTTACATAATTTATCAATTCTTTTAAGTTTTCTTTTTTGACAAAACTTCCACCATTTTGAAACAAATTCACTAATTCTTTTTCTTCTTTGGGAATGGTTTTTCCTACCATTTTTACTATTAATTTAGAAATACCTTTTAATTTTTGATAATTAATTCCACCTTGTAAATAAAAGCATGGGCTTTGGATTTGATTGCCACTTTTTAGTTCTTCTAAATATTTTTCGCTTTTGTTATAAGCACCTACTGCACCAATACATTTTATTTGATAGTTTTTTTGAACTTGTTTTAATTTGGTTATTTTTCCAGCGCATATCCAACTTAAATAAATAATTTCATCTTCTTTTTTTATTGGTAAATTGGTTTCTTCTAAAGAATAATAAGGAATTTTTAGAATCTCACTTAACAGTTTAGCATATTCAAACGTATGACCTGTATTGGAGTGATATATAATCGCTTTAATCACTTTCTTTCACCTTTTTCCTTTTTTTAATGAATAATATTGTTATTATTAATAGTAATAGCGTTCCTACTCCTATTAAACCTATCACTAAATATTTTGAAAAATTAGACTTTTCTTCATCTATTTGAATTTCAACATGATCCATTGTGAGTGGTTCATCTCTTATAATAGTAATTTTGTATTCTTTCGTTGTACCATCTTCTGCGGTAATTATAATAGAATAATTATTTTCACCAACTTTTAACGCTTTTGCACCCGCTCCTGTTACAATTGCCTTATCATCTTCCGCACTCGCTGAAATATGAATTACTTCGGTTGTAAAATCCACTTCTAATTTATATTCTAAAGTTTTATTGTTAAATTCAAATCCTTCTATATCAATTATTAAATCTTTTAAATTTGTATTGCTTGATTCCTCTTTTTTGGAAGAATTGTTAGAGGTTGTATTGTTGGTATTGGTATTTGTTGTTGAATTATTAGATGAATTATTTTTGGTTGGTGCTTCATCTAAATAAATAAAGCCAATTAAGTTTTCAGCGGTTGTATATTTTTGAGATCCGTTTACAATTCCTTCATTTTCATCAGTAACAATACCCGCTTCATTCACAGTCATTATATTTCCATTTACTGATACAACAAAGCCTACATGACCATAACCATCACTCGATGACCAAACAGCAATCGAGTTTGGTTTTGCCTCACTTCCTACTTTATAGCCATCATTTATGGCACTATTATACCAGGTCTGAGCATTGCCCCAACCAGGTAGAGCTACCCCAGTATGTTCATAGGCTTGCTCCCAAGCATACCAAGTACATCTTACAGTAGTAATGCCATATAAGGATTGATATTTACCATAAGGATTCGATGCCGCATTAACCGAATTAGTAAAACAAAAAGTTAATATTGATATGAACAAAATTAGCGATGATAATCTTTTCATACTACCACCTATCACAGTCTAAATTATATTTGCTACATAATTCTTCTGTTAAAATTTTATTTTCATAATTCCCAAACCCTCCACAAGGGCCATTAAATTTGGTTGAACTAGATAATGCAGTTTGAATTTCTTTATTGGCAGCCTCTCCATTTGATGAAACACTTAGACCGTTAAAAGATATATAATCGTACGAAAAGATAAAGCGATGATTATCTTCGGTATAAGTAACATTAGCTATTCCTTTATAATTTCCATTTTCATATTTATTTAAAATATTTTTAAAGTTATTTTCAGCAGATGTATTTATTTTTAAAGAACCATTTGTTAAATATTCGGTTATTTCTTCGGTACTTACTTCATCTTCTTGTCTATCTTTATTGTGCCAAAAATTTACTTCTGCAGGATTATTATTTATTTTTGATATTTCTGCTTTTGGAAAAACTTCTTTTAAATTGGTTACGAACATGTAGTAAAAACAATCGAATGTTCCACTATTTATATGATATTCGGTTATACTAATGTTGTTATTTAGATTGATTTTACTTGTTGAACTTCCGTTATGGTTTGTATTATTTGAATTATTATTCGATGAATTATTATTATTTGAAGATGTCTTATTTTCTTTCCAGATGGCAGTTAAAGTGATATCGCTAGTTATTGGGGCTGTAAAATCATATTCTTCGCCATCTAACGCCCAATAAAGGAAAGTATATCCATCTTTGGTTGGTTCAACTGGCAATTCAAATGTATATCCTGGTGCTATAACAATGCTATCAATAGATGTTCCACCATCGGTATCAAAAGAAATTGTATAAAAGTTGGTTTCTTCTGTTAAAACATTATCTGAATAAATAAATCCTATGTTTATATCTATATTTTCCATTATTTCTTGTTTGATTTTCTCATCTAATTTGTAGCTAGAAGAAATGGTTACATTATTATAGTCATCTCGCTCTATACTAAAATATAATATTAAAGCGTCTTTTAGACTTAACCCTTTAAAATCAACATTTTTATATATTTCTTCTATCTCATTATTTTTAAAACTTACTTCTTCAACAAAGCTATCTATATCACTGCATATATATCTTTCAAAGGGACGCCAACATTCAACGTATTTTTCACTATAATAAATTTCTGCCTCTAATTCTCCATTGTTTCTTATATAAAAAGTATAATCATTTTCTATATTATTTCTGGCGTTTTTGTTTTCTTTATAAATATTAAAAATAGGTATAGCAAAAACTAGTATAACTAGAACAACTATACCCAATATTAACCAAAACTTCTTACTTTTTAACACACTTTTTAACTTTGACACTTCGACTCAACTCCTATTAAGATAATCATAGCAGAGAATATACTTTTAGTCAATTTGATTTTAAAAAAACTCTTACTATATCTTATTCATAT
>JAGHGS010000026.1 GCA_017888105.1 Bacilli bacterium | reverse complement strand
TAGTAACGTACAAACTGGAAACGGTGGAAATGGAACGCGGTAAACCCCACGAGTGAGAAATCCAAATTTGGTAGGAGAGCTCTTACAAAAGAATAAAATGGCGTAAGGGTCTAGTTTTAACTAGAAGATAAATATTTGTCGCCCATAAGGGAACAGAACATGGCTTATGAATATTATTATTTTTTTATTTAAAAAAGAAGGAGTTGAGAAATACCTTGGATAGTATAGGGAGTACGCTAAAAACGACTCGAGAACAATCAGGGGTAAGTATTGAAGAAGCAAGCGAAGACTTGAATATTAATGCGGAATTTCTAATGAATATTGAAGAAGGAAAAATTGGGTGTTTCAAAGATATATTTGTTTTAAAAGAATATATTAATAGTTATGCCAAATATTTAGGATTAGACAGCGAAAAACTAATCGATGAATTTAATGAATATATGTTTGAATATACCTCAAAAATACCAGTAAAAGAAATTGAACGGATTGCCAAAAAAGAAGCAAAGGAAGAGACTGGAAAAATTTCTAGTCCATATACTAGAAAACCGAGAAAGCATAATAATACCTATTATATTGGTATTTATATTGTAATTTTTTTATTAGTTATTTTAGCAATTGTATGGAGCGTCAAACAAATTACCATTGATAACCATACTACAAATGAAATAGGATATATAAAGTTTTAGGAGGAAATTATGAATTTACCAAACAAATTAACAATCGGAAGAATTGTCACTGCAATAGTTATTTTAATCATGTTAATGATTCCATGGGATAGTTTAGGGATTACTTTCCCAACTTTTATGGTAGCAGGAAAGATACCAGTAAACTTAAAATATATTATTGCTGGAATATTATTTATTCTAGCAGCTTTAACGGATTTTTTAGATGGTCATATTGCTAGAAGCAGGAACTTAGTAACGGATTTTGGAAAAGTAATGGATGCCATTGCTGATAAAGTTCTTGTAAATGGATTATTAATTATTTTAGCCTATGATGGATTTATTAGTGTAGCAATTCCGGTAATTATTATTACTCGTGATATCTTTGTTGATTCATTTAAAATGGCAAGTGGAAAAAAAGGAAAAGTAGTAGCAGCATCATTTACTGGAAAAGCCAAAACAATGTGTATGATGATTGGTATTGCTCTAACTTGTGTTTACAATTTACCATTTGAATTAATTGGTATCAATGTTGGATATGCTCTAATTGTTATTGCAACGATTCTTTCCGTAATTAGTGCTTGTGAGTATTATTACAATACGAAAGATACCTTTAAGGCCAAATAAAAGCTCTAAAAAAGCTTTTTTAATTTTCAAAACAGGGGAGATATTATGAATTTAAAATTAAAAGTAAAATTTTATTTTTTTACCAAAAATTATCAAGCATTAAAAAAATTATTAGCAGAGCAAGAAGAAGCAGCAAAGTATTTAAATGAAAAAGAAGAAGAGGAATTACTAGAATATGCAGCCAAAAATGGTGAATTTATCCTCTTTAGTATTTTATTAAATGAGATGACGAAAGATTTAGACGCAAGTAATAAAGCAGATCATTATATTAAGAAATATTTAAAAGCATTCTATCACAATTTAGTTTTTCTTTACACCATTGCTAGTATTTTATCTAAAAATCCTTTTAGATACTCTGATGAAATTGAAAAAATTAAAAAATATATTTTGTCTCAACCATTAAATGAAATTACAGTATATATTCATACTTTAAATGGCTTTTATAATGAAGGAATGGAAGATCAAATATTAAAATACGGCAATCCTCATTTCATTTTTTGTCTACTAGAAAATACTGATCCAGAAGAAACAAAAAGAATATTAATAAAATATTTAAAAAATAAACCAAGTCCAGAAAAAATTTATCGACTTGCTTCTTCACTAGATAAACAAGAAAATAATCTATGGGAATTAAAAAGAGTTGTACTAGATTTAGAAATACCTTTATCTTTAAAAGGAAAATATTTATTAGCAATCTTTGATGGTACATCTATAAAAGATTTAAATCTAATAGAAGAAATAATTAAATTAAATGATTTTAATACAACCAAAAGATTAATGAAAAAAATAGAAGAAGATGCACCAAGAATGATTCGAAAATTTTTAGAAGTAGAATCAAACGAAATAATAGTTACTTTAGCTTGTACAACCAATTGTGAAGAAACAAAACTTTTAATAAATAAAATTTTAGAAAAAAAGGATTTCAATGCAATCATTAAACTTATCATGTATGTAGAAGACTTATTTCTTCCAATGATTTTTGAAGAAATATTAAAAAGTGAAAAAGAAGCATTAAAAGTAATAAATACCTTATATTTATTTGGTTCTATGAGATGGATAAATTTCATAAATTATATTATCCAAACAGATAAAACATTCATTTCCAAAGAAGAAAGAACAAAACTAGAAAGTTTTGCAAAAAATCAAGAAGAAGAATATACCCGAAAAAGAAACTTGACTTTGTAAGATTTTTATATTAGTATTTTATTAGAAAAAAATTTAGGAGCCATGACAAATGAAAATAAAAAATAGAGTAGTAGAGGACTTAGTATTTAAAAGTTATTTAGAAGAAATTATGAGTAAGAAAAAGTATTCCAAAATGAATCGTTTCATCCAACATGGAAATACCACTTGCTTACTACATAGTATTGCCGTTGCTTATTTTTCTTATCGTTTATGTAAATTTTTAAAATTAAAAGTACACGAAAGAGAACTAATAAGAGGAGCTTTACTACATGATTATTTTTTATATGATTGGCATGCAAAATATAAACCAACCAAAGATATAGGCTTACATGGTCGAATTCATCCAACCATTGCTTTATTTAATGCCAGACGTGATTATAATGTAAATCGTATTGAAGCGGATATTATTAGTAAGCATATGTTCCCACTAACCTTTACTCCACCCAAATATAAAGAAAGCGTAATCGTGTGTTTAGTGGATAAATTTTGTAGTATTTATGAAGTATTTAGCAAACGTGCTTATATAGAAATTGCTATGAAACTAGCGGATACCAAAAAGAATCGAAGAGTAATTGCAAAAAGAATAAACCTATATAATTAGGTTTTTTAATGTTCAAAAATGCATAAAATGTTTATAGGTGAGATTTATGCATATCGTAAAAAATTTACAAAACTTTTTATATGACCAAGATTATTATATTGATCTTTTTAAAAATTGTTTGCATGTTTACTACTATGAGGAACTACTTAGTTTAAGTGAAACTTTAATCGAATTAAGATTAAAAGAATTTATTTTAATTATAGAAGGAAATAATTTGAGTATTTCAAATATGGATAAACATGAAATATTAATTAAAGGTGAAATTAAAGAGATGAGGTTTCAAAGATGAAACATTATTTATTAGTACGCATAAAAACCACCAAAAAAACAAGTCTTCTATTAAAATTAAATCGCTTAAATGTAGATATAAAAAACATTACTTATGAAACAGATTATTTAAAATTTTTAATTTTAGATAAAGATTTAAAAAGAGTAAAAAAATATTTAGTTAGTTATGAAGTAGAAATATTAGATGAAACTGGTATTTATAAATTAAAAAAAGAATTAAAAAGAAATAATCTCATCATAACCGGCATTATTTTTGCGGTTGTTATTTTTCTAATTTTATCTAATATTATTGTAAAGATTAATATTATTCATGAAGATTCTGCTTTAAGAGAATTAATTCGTGAATCCCTAGAAGAAGAAGGAGTAACCCCTCTTAGTTTTAAAAAAAGTTACGACGAATACGAGCGAATTATTGAAAGGATTAAAGAAGAATATCAAGATAAAATTGAATGGTTAGAAATAGATGTAGAAGGAATGGTAATTAATGTAAGAGTAGAAGAACGAATTATCAATAATTATGAAAAAGATTACAGTAAATGTCATATTGTAGCAAGTAAATCCGGCATCATAAAAAGCATTCGCACGGAAAAAGGAGTAACGGAAGTAAGCATGAACGACTACGTATCAAAAGGCGATATTCTAATTAATGGTAGTATTAAATTAAATGAAGAGATTAAAGAAAATGTTTGTGCAAGTGGTTCTGTTTATGCTGAGGTTTGGTATAATGTCAGTGCAAGTATACCAATAACAGAAGAAATAAAAAAAGACACCGGTAAAATGCGTTATAATATTATGATAAAAAAAGGAACCAATGAATCGGTAATACTAAAAAGTAGAGTAGGCAGTGAAAAAAGAGTAGAAAATATTTTGTTGTTTCGTATTTTTGGCTTTGAAGTTTATTTACAAAAGGAATATGAAATAGAAATTGAAAAAATAAATTATACCGAAGAAGAAGCATTAAAAAAGGGAATTCTATTAATTCATGAAAAATTAGAGTTAAAATTAGACAATTTTGAAGGCATTATTAAAGAAAAAGTCTTGCAAAAAAATATAAAAAATAATAATATATATATAGATATGTTCGTTGCAGTAAAAGAACAAATAGGAATAAAAGAGTACTTTGATTAATGCTAGGAGTGATACCCTTTGATGAAGAATATAATGAATATACTAACGGAATCGATAGATAATATGTGGCCCATGCTTACCATCTTTCTTGTTATTTTCGCAGTTGTAAGAATCGCAGCGATTAAGACAAGCAATGAAAAACTAGTGTTTTATAAAGAATTTTCAAATTTATTATTTATTGTTTACATTTTATTATTATATGAACTCTTAACGAGAGCGGAACTAAATACCGTACGAGGCTATAATTTGGTTCCTTTCACTGAAATATTTCGATACAAAATAGGATCACAAGCCTTTTTAATGAATGTAGTAGGAAACATTGTAATTTTTATTCCTTTTGGATATTTAATTTCGACTTATATTAAACCGAAAAGAATTCTTACTATTTTAATTGTCAGTGTTATTTCCAGTGGAACCGTAGAATTTGTTCAATTATGTATCGGTAGAAGTTTTGACGTGGATGATATCATTTTAAACTCACTTGGAGCGATTATTGGATTCTTAATCTATGTTGCCTTAAATGCCATTAAAAAATATTTACCAGGAATATTTGCAAAAGATATTATTTATAACATTTTATGTTTAATTATTCTCATAATTATGGTATTATATTTACTTAGTCGAATGGGAGTAAATATTTTATGAAAAATACCTATGAAATCAATGATTTAGTAAATGTAGATTTTGATTACACTTATTTAGATGATGTAATTAAAAGAGTATTGAAACATGAAAAAGTTAAGAATGCTTATTTCTCGATCATATTTGTCGATTTAAAAGAAATCGAAAGAATCAACAAAGAATATCGTGGAATCGATCGAGCAACCGATGTTATATCATTTGCTCTAGAAGATAACCCCGACAAAATAAATAGTGATATTCGTATATTAGGAGATATTTATATATGCATTCCTAAAATGATAGAACAAGCACATACTTATGGACATAGTATTAAAAGAGAATTAAGTTTTCTAACAGTTCATGGCATGCTCCATTTACTTGGGTATGATCATATGAATAAAGAAGATGAAAAAATAATGTTTGGATTACAGGAGTTGATATTAAATGAAGCAGGAACAACAAGATAATAAAAAAGAACAATTTGTAAGAGAAAAAGTAAAAGTATATGGACCAATGCGTTTTATTAAAAGCATTAAATATTCTTTGGACGGATTATTTTATGCTTATCGCTATGAACAAAGTTTATGGATTCATGGTTTTGCTGTATTACTTGCAGTAATTCTTGGAATTATTTTTCAAATCAAACTATCTGAATGGGCAATTATTTTTATAGCTTTAGGCATTATTTTAGCTTTAGAACTAATTAATACAGCGATAGAAGCAGCGGTTGATTTAACAACAACCGAGATACATCCTTTAGCAAAAGTTGCCAAAGATTGTGGCTCCGCAGCTAGTTTTGTTATGTCAATTGTATCCATTGTCATAAGTCTATTTGTTTTTGGACCTTATTTCTTGGATTTATTTAATAAGATGTTTTAGGAGGATTTTATGAGGAGTGGTTTTGTAAGTCTAATTGGTAGACCTAATGTAGGCAAATCAACATTATTAAATACTTTAATTAATGAAAAAGTAGCGATTACTTCGAAAGTTGCCGGAACAACCCGTAATATTATCCAAGGAATATATAATGAAGAAGATTATCAAATTGTTTTTATGGATACTCCAGGTATTATAAGACCAATGAATAAATTAGGACGAATTACAAATAAACAAGCAATGTCCTTAGTAAAAGATATTGATTGTCTTTTATTTGTGGTAGATGCTAGTACAGGGCTTGGCAAAGGCGATAAATTTATTATGGAAGTACTAAGAAAAACAGATTCACCAGTTATTTTTGTATTAAATAAAATTGATAAGATTAGCGATGAAGATATATTATATAATATTACGGAATATAAAGATTTATATCCGTTCGCAGAAATCGTTCCCGTATCGGCTTTAACTAAAGACAATGTTTCTAGATTGATTGAAGTAATTAAAAAGTATTTAAAAGATGATGTAAGATATTTCCCAGAAGGAATTAAAACAAGCAATAGCAAGTATTTTATGATAAGTGAAATTGTAAGAGAAAAGTTATTTGATGTAACCATTGAAGAGATTCCTCATAGTCTTACATGTCATACATCTCTTTATGAAGAAAAGAAAGATATTATCAATATTCATGTCGATATTATTGTCGATCGAGATACCATTAAAAAAATAATTATTGGTAAAAAAGGGGAAAGATTAAAAGAAGTAGGCACAAAGGCTCGCGTTGAATTAGAGCATATGCTTGGCAAAAAAGTTTATCTAGAATTATATGTAAAAACAATCAAAAACTGGAAAGATAAAGAACGTTATATTAAAGAATTAGGATTTTTAGATTTTTAATGAATAAATTATTTCATGATAGCCCATAATTAAAATAGAAAGGTTGAATATCATGAATAAAAAAGAAGCATGGAAAAAATTTCAAAAATCTGGAAAAATAGAAGATTATTTAACATATAAAGAAATTGAAAGAAATGAAAAATAGTTCAAATCAAAATATCTGAACTATTTTATTTTGCCATACAACCAATCAAGAGAAATCTGATACCTTTTACATATAGCATATCCATAAGTAAGAGATACTAATTTTTTGCCACTTTCATATTCACTAATTAAAGAATGACTAGTTCCAATCTCTAAAGCAAGTGTATCTTGATATAACTTATTATTTTTTCTAAGTTTTTTTAGATTTTCGCCAACTATTCTTTTATCAATTTCTTTATTTTCTATTTGAATATCAGGATTATCAGTTATTTTTAATAAATAATCTAAAGAAACATGATAATAATTTGCAAGTTTATTTAAAAGTTCAATAGGAATAAGAGTGTCCATTCTTTCGAATTGAGAATAGGCAGCAATACTAATATTTAAATAGGAAGCTATATCTTTTTGAGGTAAATTATTTTTAATCCTTAATTCTTTAATCCGAGAATAATCCATTTCATAGTTATATGGTTTCATATTTCATCACCAAAAACATTGTCTCATTTTAATAATTATGCGAAAATAAAATTAAAGTAATAGCGACATTTTTATTGACTTTTGGTATATCCAAGTTTATAATTTAACTATAAGCTAGGAAACTCATCATATATCTATGATAGTTTATTTTCATGATTAATAAAATGAAGCCTAGCATCATGTTAGGAGAGAGTTTATGAAATTTGAAGTGTTAAAGAAAAGCCGCTTAAAAAGAAATATCATAATAGGAATTGTGATAGTAGCAATTATTTCAGCCTGTATTCTAACATTTACGAAAGCAAAATACAGAACAACACAAAGTATTCCACTTGTTAATGGAACAATTAATTATAGTTTGGCGGATTTAAATATCGTAGGATTATATATTAATGGAGAAGAAGCAACAGAGTTAGATAGTAGTAAAAAATATACACTAGATACTACTCAAAGTACATGTACCTATAAAGATGGAAGTACGATCCAAAATTTAACGCTTAATTATAATAGTAATACAAAATCTTTTAGTATTAGTCCATATACAACGAAAGGAACAAAATGTACATTATATTTTGATGAATATATGCCAAGTGCGTCAGAAACAATATTAGCAGGAAAAAACTTAGCAACAAGAACAGACTTTAGTGTAACAGTAACAGAAGATACAACTGGAACAATTTATTATGAAGATACCAGTAAAGGAAGAACCTATTATTTTGCAGGAAATCCAAGTGATAACTGGGTAAGATTTGGAGGGTTCTATTGGCGCATCATAAGAATCAATGAAGATGGAAGTTTAAGATTAATCTATCAGGGAACAAGCACTAATGAAACTGGAACAGAAACACAAATAGGAACAAGTGCATTTAATAGTTCGCATAATAATAATGCATATGTAGGATTAAAATACACAACCAATAATGTCCATGGAACCGGAACAAATAGTACAATCTTAACAGCATTAAATAGTTGGTATACGAGTAATCTATCAAGTTATGCAGAAGATTTAGATGGAAATGCAGGATTCTGTGGAGATAGAACGCCAAGTACAAGTAGTAGCAGTAGCAATGGTTCAGGAGGAACAGAGACAACTTATACCTACTATGGAGCATATATTAGATTAGTAACAAATAAGCAGCCAGCCTTTGAATGTGAGAACGATAGTGATTTATATACAACAAGCGGAAGTAGTGATGGAAATAGAGCATTGACCTATCCGATCGGATTAATTAGTGTCGATGAAATGGCATATGCAGGAGGAGTACAAGGAACAAGTAATCAAGGCTATTACCTATATACAAATCAAGAATATTGGACCACATCTCCATCTGGATATCTCAGTTGGGCTCTCGTGTTTGCAGTAGATCCGAATGGTAGGATCGACTACGGCGCCGGTGTAGATTACACATATGGTGTCCGTCCAGTAATAAATCTGAAGGCTGATACACAATTTTCCGAGGGAAATGGCACTGCATCAAACCCATTCGTTGTTTCTTAATTAAAGCTATTGACAAAGTAAAATTTTGTTAATGGCTTTTTCATTTTATAAAATTAGCTCTTTACAATATAAAATAAGTGTTTTAATTAAGAAAAATGAAATAGGAAAAAGAGCAAGAAGAATAGAAGAAAATTATAGCTTAGTAGAAACATCCTTGCACATCGGCAAAATTATTGTGGAAGCCCAAGGTGGAAGCTTTAGGTCAAAATATGGTAATGAATTAATAAAGAAAAAGATTATTGAATAAACCTAAAAAAATTGAAATAGAAACACTGAAAACATATTCTATTACTACAGATATGAAAAATCCAATTATTATTCCTATTCAAAGTAAAGTAACTAATGAACATGATTTAGAACTAAATATTTTAGCTAACCTTGATTACTTTTTTAAACAATTAGAGCAGGGTTTTGCCTATATTGCTCATCAATATAAATTAGTTCAAGATAATCATAATTATTTTATAAATATTTCATAATAGAACAATAGGTATTATAATTTCCAAAGAAAGTGATAAATTTATTATTAATTTTGTTAGAGATGATAATATCATTCCCTTATATTATGAGTTAAAGCAAGAAATATTGAAAAATTATCAAAATTAAGCTAAAATAAAAAAGAGATTAGGAGAAAATAAAAAATATATTCAAGTTAGGAATTGATAACTATGTTAAGAGAAATTGAAGGTATGATTGTAAGAGAAATTCCCTATGGAGAAACATCGAAAATCATTCATGTATATACAACAGAAGGAATAATATCAATCATGTGCAAAGGTGCCAAGAGTCTAAAAAGTCCATTTCGGGCAACAACTCTAAAATTTACATATGGAAGATTTAATATTTATTATAAAGAAAATAAACTATCAACTCTAAGTAGTGTTGATGTAATAAATCCATTAAGTAAAATAAAAAATGATATAATATTACTTAGTTATGTCAATTATATAACAGAACTAACCACCCAAGTTTTAAAACAAACAACCGAAAATTTATATGAAGATTATATAAATGCTATTTTAAAAATAGAAGAAGGGTTAGACCCTTTAGTACTAGCAAATATTTTAGAAATAAAATACTTAGATTATTTAGGAGTAGGATTAAATCTAGATTCTTGTGTATCATGTGGATCAAAAGTAAATATTATTACAATTGATGGAGATAGAGGAGGATATATTTGTTCAAATTGTTATCAAAATGAGTTAATAGTAGATAAAAAAACAATAGGACTATTACGTATGTATTATTATGTAGATATTAAAAGTATTAGTAAATTAAAAATTAGTGATAAAGTAAAAAATGAAATCAATCATTTTTTAAACATTTATTATGACCGATATACCGGATTATATTTAAAAAGTAAAGATTTTCTAAAAAAGATATTATAAAAAAGATTGCTAAAATAAAAAAGATATCTTATAATAAATATGTAAGTGTTATTCACTTGGTGGATAACGCCTGCGTATTGGGCAGACGCTATACTTTCGTTAGCGTCTTTTCTTCTACATTGCTTTTAGTAAAACTAAAACAAGTAGAATTATTATAATGAATAAGTACTTTTTTTCCTCGTCCATTTACATCACCTGTCTTTCATTTAACTCCCTGAATAACAATTCAGTAGTTTAAACTACTAACAAAATGAAGCAGGCGCTACCACCAGTTAAATAACGATTATTTATTATGAACTTAAACAATCAAAAAAGCAAGAAAAAGCGTTCGACACAATTCGACATGAAAGATTGCTTTTTTTCTTTTCTTTTAAAGGAATTATCATATATAATAGAAATAGAGGTCATATTATGAAATATTTAAAAATATTATTGGTGATTCTTTTATTTTATCCATGTACTGTTTTAGCAAATACAAAAGCAGTAGTAGATATTACTTCTATGAGTATTACACAACTGGCTGATGCTCTAGATAAAGGCTATTTAACGAGTGAATTGTTAGTAACCCTTTATTTAGAAAGAATTGATGCTTATAATCAAGAGTTTAATGCGATAAGAGAAATTAATGAAAATGCCCTTAATGAAGCAAAAGAACTGGATGAAGAACGAGAAAGTGGTAAAGTAAGAAGTATTCTTCATGGAATACCAATTGTTGTAAAAACAAACATTGATGTAACTGGACTTGCAACTACAGCTGGATCCGCTGCATTAAGTGATAATTATCCTCTAGAAGATGCAGAAGTAATAAAAAAATTAAAAGAGGCTGGTGCTATTATTTTAGCAAGTACCAATATGAGTGAATTTGCCTTTGCTGCTAGCAATTCCAATAGTAGTTACGGTTCCGTTAAAAATGTTTTTAATACAAGTTATACTCCCTATGGTTCTAGTGGAGGTAGTGCTGTTGCAGTTTCTGCTTCTTTTGCAGCGGCATCACTTGGTACAGATACTAACTCATCCGTAAGATTACCTGCAGCCGCTGCCGGTTTAGTAGGCTTGCGACCTTCCTTAGGACTAATAAGTGCAGATGGAGTGATTCCATATGATACAACACGAGATACTGTTGGTATTTTATCTAAAACAGTAGAAGATAATGCTATTATTTTAAGCATTATAAATGATGAAGGAAAAGATTATGACCCTAATTTAGAAACTTTAGATGGAATCAAAATTGGAGTCATTAACAGTTATTTAAAAGGAACATCAAGTAGTATTCGGGTAAATAGTAAAACAGATGAAGACATATACAATTTAGCTAAAGAAAAAATAACTTTATTAGAACAAAATGGCGCTCAAATTGTTTATATTGATGAATTATTAAATAGTTATTATTACAATATAACCACTTCAACAATGAGTGGAGATTCTTTTTGCGATGGTTTTAATGAATATATAAAAGGAACTACAGGTACAATAAGAAGCTTTCAAGAACTTGCTAAGCCGAAAGGGAAAATATATAGTTTAAATGGATATTTGTCGGGATGTAATGATGGATGGATGTACGATGCAAATACAAACGCCAAGAAAAAAACAATTTTAGAAAATTATATATTAGATGTATTTAACGAGTATGATCTCGATTTAATTGTTTATCCTACAACGAAAAATAAAGTATTTACTTTAAATAGTGGAAAAAGCGCTTCTGCACCAGGAAGTTTTTTAGGAAGTGTAATTGGCTATCCATCTCTTACAGTTCCAATGGGATACATTGATGAATTTTCATATGGTCTAGAATTCTTTAGTTTAAAAGGAGAAGAAAATTTATTATATTCAGTCACAAATCTTTTTGAACAATCCCTTAATATTTCTTTAACCAATAGTACTCTTACTCCATCTTTGTATGAAATTCCTGATTATATTGAAAAATTAATGACTCATTATGAACAAGAAGAAAATCGTCTTACAAGTAAAACGAAAGAATATTTCTTAAACTATAGTACAAATAATGAGGAAGTAAATGAAAGAGAAGCAACTCTTCTTTTAGAAGAATATGAAAAATTAGAATTAGAAGAAAAAGAAAAAAAAGAAGAAAGTAAATCTAAAGAAAATAATATAAATGTTTTTGTAACGATTATTTTTGTATTTATTCTAATAGGAACAATTATCTTTGTATTAATTTACCGAATACTTATGAAAAAGATTACAAATCTTTACAAAAAGGTAAGAAAATAAATAGTAAAAGTAAGAAATATTTGTTACAATAGTAATATAATTTAAAGAAAAGGTGTGTGTAGTTATGGAAGAAATTGAAAAAAAAGTGGAGCAACCAGAAATAAAAGAAAAAAGCCCAAAGAAAAAGGGAAAAATAATCCTTATTTTAGTATTATTATTAATTGCAGTTGGAATAGGATTATGGGTTGGATTTGAAAAATTAAACTCAAACCCAAGAAATATTTATAAAAAAGCCATTACGGAAACTTATGAGTTATTAGATGGATATTTAAAAGATAATTTAAATCAAGAGTTTAAATTAAATTTTGCAAATGAACCAATGAATATTAATACTTCATTTATCGTAAGTTCAAATAATGAAGATTTAAATGCATTAAGTGATTATGAAATTGACTTATCATTAGGATTAGATATTCAAAAGAAGAAAATGAATGTAAGTGGAAACTTAAATAGTGATGGAAAAAAAATAATAGGCATTATGTTATCCTATTTAGATAATAAAGCTTATTTAAAGAGTGAAGAGCTATATGACAAAGTATTAGATTTAGGAGAAGCAAAATTAGAAATAGATATAAGTGAAATGAATAATATGAATATAAATTATGATAACTTACATATCATTTTATCAGAACTAAAAAATATTTTAATTGCTTCTTTAGATGAAAATAAACTTTCTATAGCCGAAGAAACAATAAAAATTGGTAGTAAAAACATGAAATGCAAAAAAGCCACTTATTTATTAGATAAAGAAAATATAAAACGAACTTTAAATTTTATTAGTGATAAAATAAGTGAAAATGAAAATTTACTAGCAGCTATAAGCAATGTTACAGGAATAGATAAAGAGGATATCATAAATAGTCTAAAAGAAGAGTATGAATTAAATGATTATGAAGAAATGGTTATAAATTTATATACCAATAAAAATAAATTAATCGCTGGAAATGTAATGGTACAAGAAGAAGCTATAATTCGTTTTACAAATGAAGAGCAATTTGATTTAATAATAGGGGATGAATATACAAATCTTACTTTAAGCCATAAAGATAATACAATAAATCTTGCATACAATGAATATGATGAAGAAATATTAAGTGTAACTCTTCAAGATAAATCAGAATCAAGAAAAATAGAAATTACTACTACAAATTATGGTACGAAAAATAAAATCTATATAGAATTTACCAACATAAAACAATCAAAAGATGAATGGAATGGCGATATTTTAATAAATTTAGAAGAAGAAAGTTATGGTACAACTAATAATATAGAATTAAAAGGTAATCTAAATATTGTGAAAGAGGAAGTAATACCATTAGATATTACGGATAGTGTAGACGTAAATACTTTAACTGAAGAAGAACAAAGTATAATCGAACAAAATCTTCTCAAAATATTTGAAAATTTCGGAATTTCTAATTCTTTAAACATTATATAAATCCTAAATTTAGGATTTATTTTTTTCTTGATTTTTGTTATAGTTAAAAAGGAGGAACTATGAAAGAAGAAATATATTTAAATATGAAAAATCATAATGAATATTTAAGTGAATATGCTTGTAAAGATGAAGAAGCGATCTACTTAAAACAACATACAAATGATATTCGAACTCCTTTTTTCAGGGACATTGATCGAATTATTTATTCTCTAGCATTTATTCGATACCAAGATAAAACACAAGTTTTCTCAAACACCTATCACGATCATGTAGCAAGAAGAATGATTCATGTTCAGTTTGTAAGTAAAATTGCCAGAACAATCGGAAGAGCTTTAAGTCTAAATGAAGATTTAATTGAAGCGGCTGCTTTAGGTCACGATTTAGGTCATGTTCCCTTTGGACATCAAGGAGAATATATTTTAAATGATTTAAGTTTAAAATATCATGAAGGATATTTTAATCATAATATTGAAAGTGTTCGAAACTTAATGTTCTTAGAAAATTATGGGAAAGGCTTAAATATAACAGTACAAGTATTAGATGCTATTATGTGTCATAATGGAGAGTTCGCGTTAGGAGAATATTATCCTAAAAAGAAAACAGTAAAAGATTTTTTAGAAGAATATCAAAGTAGTTATCAAGATAAAAATGTTTTAGCAACGATGCGTCCCATGACTTTAGAAGGATGTGTAGTAAGAGTAAGCGACTTAATCGCTTATTTAGGAAGAGATATTGATGATGCAGTAAGACTAAATATTTTAAAAAGAGAAGAAATTCCAAAAGAGATTACTTCCGTTTTAGGGACAACCACAAAAGATATTGTAAATACATGCATATTAGATATTATAAAAAACAGTTATAATAAAGATTTTATTAAATTGAGCGATCATGTATATGAAGCAATAGTAAAGCTAAAAAAATTTAATTATGAACATATATATAATAAAGCAATGACCAAAGAAGAGGTGGAGAATTTAACTCATAAATTTGAAACTTTATTTAAAACATATCTAGAAGATTTGAAAAATAAGAATGAAAAATCACCAATCATTCATTCTTATTTGAAAAACATGGCAAATGAATATCGAAAAACAAATAGTGATACTAGAATTGTAATTGATTATATCGCTGGTATGACAGATGATTATTTTTTAAGAGAATATGAAAGAATAACAAAATCATAGTCTAAAAAGAAGAATTTAATTTTCATCTTTTAATAATTCTCACTTTTCTGTAGTTAAACCTATATATTTTGCTATATCGTTATACAAGATATTAAAAAAATAAAATTTATTTTTTTAAACATTGAACAAACATACGTTTATGTGGTATACTTAACTTAGTAAAGGAGAAATAAATGAAAATATTAAAATATAAAAAAGGTAAAAAAAATGAATATAAAATTTTAACTGATGAAAAAGAATACATTTTATATGATGATATTATTATTAAACATGAGTTATTATTAAAAAAAGAAATATCCAAAAAAGAGTGGGAAAAAGTATTAAAAGAAAATAATTTATTAAAAGCATATTATGATTGTCTAAAAGCAATTAATACCAAATTAAGAACCGAAAAAGAATTAAGAGCAATCTTAAAAAGAAAAGAGTATCAAACAAATGAAATAGATGATGCAATAAAAAGATTAGAAAGTGAAGGGTACTTAAATCATAAAATATATATCGAAGCTTATATTCATGATGCCATAACACTGAATATGATTGGTGAAAATAAAATATTAAAAGATTTAGAAAAATTAGGTTTTACCGAAAAAGAAATAAAAGAGGAATTAAAAAAAATAGATAAAAATATCTATTTAGAAAAAATTGAAAAGTATATTGATAAAAAGTTAAAGGTAAATAAGAAAAGTGCCAATGAATTTAAACAAAAAATAACTCTAGATTTAATAAATAAAGGTTTTTATAAAGAAGATATTACAAATTACTTGAATACACTTACAATAGAAGACAAGGAAGAAGAAATAGAAAAAATAATTAATAAATTATATAACAAATATATAAACAAATATGATTTATATACAACAAAAATGAAAATAAAAGCCTATCTATATTCAAAAGGATATATGAATATTGATATTGATAAATATTTAAAAAGAACTCCATAAGAGTTCTTTTTAACTAATTACTAGATGTATTTTCGTAAGTATTAATTAAATTATTCATATAAACACTATATTGACTATCCATTTCGCTATCAATAACATCAAGTTCATATAAATCACGATAATAACGAATTGCATCTACCATTAAAGATTGATCTTCATCTAATTTATCTTGAGTGATTGCATCCTTCATAGAATCTACAGAATCATCATAACTAGCTTTTTCTCCAGTAGCGGTTTTTAAAATAACATGATATCCAAGTTCTGTAGTAATTACTTCAGTAGAATATTCTCCATCTTTAAGTTCACTAGCAGCTTTAATTAATTCATCATAGTTACTATCTAAATCACCAATATTAATTTCTCCAAGACTTCCACCATCTTCTTTGGTATCATCATCTTCTGAATATTCTTTAGCAAGTTCTGCAAAAACTTTTTCTACATCTTCACCATTTTCTCTTGCTTCATTTAATTGATCAATAATATCTTGAATAGTTTCTTTCGCTTTGTTTTCAGCTTCTTCTTTTTCATCATCGCTCATATCATCTGTAACATCTGCGGTAACTAAAATATGAGAAATCGTCATATCTGGATAAACATCATTTTCATAATATTCTTGTAATTCTTCATCCGTAATATTATCACGAACGTAAGTCTCAATCGCTATATTTTGCATATAACTAATATAAACGAAATTTTGATATGCTTCTACTGTTTGATAACCATAATATTGTAAAGCACTAAGAAGCTCTTCATCACTTCCATAACTAGTTCTTAGTTGCTCAATCGCAGCCTCTGCATAAGCTTTTCCATTTTCAATTTCATCTGGGAACTCTGCTTCAAATATATACTTATCAATCATATTAAGTAGAGTATCTAGTCCAAAACTATTTTTGATTTCCTCATAAAATTCATTTGCACTAATCATCTCTCCATCTTTGAATGTTACAACCGCTTCATCACCATTCGATAATGTTGGGATTTTTCCACAACCACATAGAAGTAAAGAACATACTCCTAAAATCAATACTTTTTTCTTCATTTAATATTTTCCTCCTAATAAAACAATTATAGCAACTAAATATGAAAATTACAAGAAAAATACAAAGATAAATCCTTATTTTCATGAAAAATAGAATGATAAAAGGTAATAATAATTGGGTTTTTATCCCGCACCATTTTATTCTTTAACCATAATATATAAGTGAAAAGACAAATAAAGGAGGAATGATTTATGAATAATTGTGGATGTGGCACAGGTTTAAGTGCTGCTATGATCTTAGTATTATTTATCCTATTAGTCATCATAGTAGGAGCGTTCATTTAGTCTTTTAAAAACTTTAAGGAGGTGTCCCATGGGATGTTGTAAAGATAAGTGTCCTTCTAATAATGGAGGATGCGGACTTCAAAGTAGTGCGTTCTTAATAATTGTTTTATTTATATTATTAGCAATTATCTTTGGCGGATTTTTATATTATTAAAGAGGCTTCACCTCTTTTTTCTTTTGACAAACAAAAATACCTATAGTAATATATTTAAAAAGGTGATAATCATGACAAATAAAGAATTATTAGAACTTATTAATATAACAAAAGAAAATAATGTAAATACCGAAGTATTAAGACAACTTTTAAAATTAGTAGAACAAGAGGGAAATATAACTTCTAAGAAAATAAGCCTAATAAAGGAATTATTACAAAAAAAAGAGATTAATGATTTAGATTTATTAAATATATATATAAAAGCGTATCAAAAGCGTCCTGTATCATGGATGAATCTTGCTATGTTAAATAACCATCTCTTAATAAAAGAATATTTAAAAAGCCAAGATTATAGTCGAGAAGAATGGAAAGAAATTTTAGAATTTGTATCAAAACTTCCTTATAATATTGTAACAGATGGTATCTATATTAAATGGCTAAGATATGTATATGAAAAAAATCAAAATTCAGAAAATAGCAAACAACTTGCAAAAGAATATCCTAGATTAAATGAATTAAAGTTTTTTCATCAAGTCTTTAAGGCAGCTCTACCGACAAATATGATTTATTCAAACTGGTATTTTAAGTATTTATTAAATAATACGAAAAGAATAGAAGCTCGTGAAAATGTTTTAACTCTATTAAAACAAAATATTTTTAATTTGATAAATGAAATAACGCTTCTAGAAATCGAAATAAAAGCTAAAAAAATAGCAAAATGTTATGAATTACATGGCTTTCCTTTTGCTTCATTATATGCAACAATCATTACTTGTAAAAAGGATATATCTATTCCTGTAATTGAAAATGACCAAGAATATGAAATCTATCTGCTATTATATAAAATAATGTGTAGTAATTTTATAAGTGAAACAGTATTACCAAATTTTATGACATCACTTTATTATAAAATAGCAACCCATAAAGGAACATCATTATCAAAACGCTTAGAATTTATGAAAAATTTGACCGAAAAAGAATTAATTTTAAAAGATAGCTTTGTATATAAATTATGGGTAGCCTATGATTCAAATGGTCTTGAAAAAATGAAATTGTTAAAATATGCCTTTTTAAACAATGGAATAAGAACAAATATACTGTGCAAAGAGTTTTTAATTAGGGAAAATGATCTAGAAGTAATCAAATTAGCAAGAGTAGTTTTTAAAAATAATCGGGTACGGAAAGATACGGAAAATTTATGTATTTTATGTGATTTAAAAACAAGTGAAGAAAAAATAGAGTTTCTCCAATTTTTAGAGAATAAATATGTAGATGATTTGGATAAACAAGTAGAAGAAGAACAAGAAAGAAAGATAAAAGAAAATGATTTATTAAAAGCATATCATGATTTCTTCAATAAAAAAATTGGCTTAGGAAAACTAGAAGCAAGCCTTGAAGAAACTAAAACACTTGATATTGAATTAGTAAGAATAAGGAAGAAAAATAATGAGCGAAAATAAATATAAATTAAATATTTTAAAAGATATATTAAAATTTAGCCGTAAAAAATTAACAAAAGAAGAGCTTGAAAAATTCATATCATCACCCCTTTATCAAAATAAAAATTATTTTACCAGTGCAGCACTTTTATTAAAAAGAGGGATGATTGGAATCGAAGAACTACTAAACTTAGGAAACTATCATTTAGAAGAATTACAAGAATTATTAGAACCAGTGGATAATGATTATGATTATTTCGCAAAAGTTACACCAGAAGAAATATTAGAAGCGTTTAAAAAAATGGAAGAATTCATTCATAATCATCCAAAAGAAGCTATGAAAAATAAAGAAAAAAATAGGGCTCGAGTAGAAAAAATAAAAGAACTTTATCAAAGTAGAGAAGAAGAGGAAAGAAGAATATCTTAGACCTCTTTTTTATTTTGTAAAATTTACGTAAAGGATGAAAAAAAGCAAAAAAAGCGAACACTAAAATCTTTACAAATATCATTTGATTTGGTAATATTATGGTAAGCAGTGGTACATTGTGGTAGAAAGTGGGGGACCTAAAATGTTCATGGGCGAGTATCATCATAACATTGATGATAAACAAAGACTAGTAATTCCCTCAAATTATCGTAGTAATCTAGGGGAAACGTTTATAGTTACACGTGGTTTAGAAAAATGCTTATACATCTACACACAAAGTGAATGGCAAAAAATTGTAGAGAAATTAGAAAGTCTACCATTTACGAAAAAAGATGCCCGTGTATTTATTAGATCGTTCTTTTCTGCCTCTGCTAGTTGCAATCTTGATCGCCAAGGTCGCATAAATATTACTTCCCAACAGGCCATTTACGCCGGTTTAGAAAAAGAGTGTGTCATAATCGGCGCAAATGACCGCATTGAAATTTGGTCAAAAGAAAATTGGGATAAATTCAATTTAGAATATGCAGATACTTTAGAAAGTGTCGCTGAAAATTTATTTAGTGGAGAGTAATATGAAACATTATAGTGTTATGCTATCCGAGGCTATCGAAGGATTAAATATTAAAGATGACGGCATATATGTAGATGCCACACTAGGATATGCAGGTCATAGTAAAGAAATTTTAAAAAGAATAAAAACGGGGAAACTTTTCGCCTTTGATGCGGATAGTGAAGCTTTAAGCTATTCGCATCATGAACTAAGTGAAATTTCTTCTAATTTTAAAATCATTCATTCTAATTTTATGTATTTAAAAGAAAAATTAGATGAAGAAAAGATTGAATTAGTAGATGGATTTCTATTTGATTTAGGATTATCAAGTCCAGAAATTGATGATGCAACTAGAGGCTTTAGCTTTATGAAAGACGCACCACTAGATATGCGTATGAATAGAGAAGAAACCTTTACTGCAGCAAGCATCATCAATACATACCAAGAAAGTGATTTGTTAAAATTATTTTATGATTATGCAGAAGAGCCAAGAAGTAAAGACATCGTTCGTGAGGTTATAGCATACCGAAGCAAAAAAGAAATCACTCATACGTTGGAATTAGTAGAAATTATCAAAAAGGGAGTAGGAGCTAATTATTTTTATAAAAAGCATCCAGAAAGAGAAATCTTTCAAGCTTTAAGAATTGAAGTAAATAAAGAATTAAAAGCAATTGAAAAAGCTTTACCCGATGCAATTAAAAAACTGAAAAAAGGCGGAAGAATTTGTGTAATTACCTTTCATTCCCTAGAAGATCGAATGGTAAAAAGAATTTTTAAAAAATATAGTGAAGTGGATGAAATATTTAAAGGAATGCCTGATATTCCTGATGAATATAAACCTTTAATTAAATTAATAAATAAAAAACCACTAACACCTAGCGAGGAAGAATTAAAGATAAATTCTCGCAGTAAAAGCGCAAAACTAAGAATCATAGAAAGGATCTAATATGAGAACAAAAAGAGTAAAAAGGATTAAATTATTAAAAGGAGAGAAAATGATGGCCTTTTTGGTTATCTTCTTTGGCTTTGTTGTAATGCCTATTTCATGGGTATATACAAAAGCTCTTTTATCTGAAACAAACATTGAATTAGAAAAAATTGAAAGTAAAATAGATTCT
The DNA here is from genome assembly GCA_017888105.1 of Bacilli bacterium. Classification (GTDB taxonomy): domain Bacteria; phylum Bacillota_I; class Bacilli_A; order RF39; family UBA660; genus Caccenecus. Next base: position 9,241 of record JAGHGS010000026.1, on the reverse strand, counting down.
CAAAATGACAACAATGAAGCATTAAGCATGCAAATTGATGAATTAGCATCCATTGAAAATATTCAAAGTATTGCAAGTGAAAGTGGTTTGTCGTATAATAATAGTAATATTAAAACGATAGATGAATAGGAAGTGAAGCATGAAAAAAAAGAGATCGAAAGTAAAAGTAAATAAGTTTTTTATCGTCCTCTTTTTTTTCGCTTTTTTTTGTGCAATCATCAAATTAGCTTATGTTGCTTTAAGCCCTATAGTAGATGGTACCAATTTATCTGAATTTGTTAGTCAAAGAAATACAAAAAAAGAAACATTATATGCATCTCGTGGGGATATTTATGATATCAATGGCGAAATATTAGCTAAAAATGTAAATTCATATACTTTAGTAGCATATTTAAGTGAATCAAGAACAACGGATCCTGATAATCCAAAACATGTTGTAGATAAAGAGGGTACTGCTAAAGCTTTATCAGAAGTATTAGATATGGATTATGAATATGCATTATCTAGATTAAATGTTGAAGGAGCTTATCAAGTAGAATTTGGTGTTGCCGGAAGAGATTTAAGTGAAAATAAAAAGGCCGAAATAGAAGCATTAGATTTAGATGGTATTGGTTTTATTAGTGGTAGTAAAAGATATTATAAGCAAGGTTCGGCAGCATCTTATATTATTGGATATGCAAGAACAAATGAAATTGGTGAAATTGTAGGAGAAATGGGAATCGAATCTTATTATAATGAAGAACTAAAAGGTACTGATGGAGAAACAATGTATGCCCAAGATGCTTATGGTTATCAAATGGGAGATGCTTTTTATACGATTGATCCAGTAAGTGGAAGTGACATTTATTTAACACTTGATTCTCAAATTCAATTAATCTTAGAAGATGCGATGACCAAGCTAGAAGAAAATAACGAATTTACTTGGGCAACCTTTACCGTAATGGATGCTAAAACAGGAGCAATAGTTGGAAGTGCATCAAGTCCCGATTTCAATCCAAACACTTTAGATGGATTAACCAATTATGTCAATCCTTTAGTAGGATATACATACGAACCAGGATCTACCATGAAGATATTTTCGTGGTTAGCGGCAATGGAAAATGGTGTTTATGATGGAAAAGAAGAGTTTATGTCTGGGATGGTTGAAGTAGCGGGTGCCAAAATCTATGACTTTAATAATGCTGGTTGGGGCATGATAAATTACGATACTGGTTTTGCTTATTCATCCAATGTTGGAGCAACCAATTTAGCTTTAAAATTAGAAGAAAAGCAAAAAGGAACCTTAAAAGAGTTTTATGAATCATTGGGATTCGGCTCAAAAACCGGAATTGAATTACCAGGTGAAGAAAGCGGTATATTAAGGCTTACTTATGAATCAGAAATAGCAACCGCTTCTTTTGGTCAAGGTATTACAACAACACCAATTCAGACATTGCAAGCTTTAAGTATTTTAACGAATGATGGAATTATGTTAAAACCTTATATCGTTGATAAAATTGTAGATGATAAAGGCAATGTCACTTATGAAGGAGAAAGAACCGAATTAGGAAGGAAAGTATCCAGTGAATCGGTTAAAAAAATATATAGTTTAATGTATGATGTGGTATATAATGGCTTATCTACTTCTTGGCAACCAAATAATGTGGTTCTAGCAGGAAAAACAGGTACTGCCCAAATAGCAAGCCCTAATGGTGGATATTTAACGGGGTCAACCAATTACATTCGTTCCTTTGCAGGCATTTTCCCCTATGAAGATCCAGAATATATTGTTTACATTTCAGTAAAACAAATTGATGGGGGAGCCTCAGCGGTTGCCAGTGTTTTAACAGATGCCGTAGAAAGTATTGCCAATTATGCGAATATTACGAATACTGAATCGGATCTTGATTTATCAAAAATTATTAATTTAAGTAATTATATGAGTAGTGATGTTGAAACAACAACAAGTGAACTTGAAAAATTAAATTTAAAAGTAATTAAAATTGGTAATGGCAATGTCATTATAAATCAATATCCTTTAAAAGGAACAAAAGTCTTAGTAGGAAGTAAAGTATTTCTTTTAACAAATGGTACAGAATATACTATGCCAGATATGACCGGTTGGAGTACAAGTGAAGTTATGAATTTCTGTAATTTAATTGGCTTGAAATACACATTTAATGGTTATGGTATAGTAAGTAAATTTAATTTACCAGTAGGAGAAATTATTGATTTAACAAAAACGTTAGAAGTAACTTTAGAGGTAGTATAATTAAAGAAAAAATCACCCATAATAAAAATGGGTGACATAGATGAAAGAAGAAAATAATTATTATAAAGGATATACGGAAACCGATAATCGCATTGATTATTTAAAATATGGCTTGTTTAATGAATATGGTCTAAATTTAGATAGATGTAAAAAATATTATAAAGAAGAAGATATTATTAAAAAGAAGTGTAATATCAAAAAAAGTAGTGGCAAATAACCACTATTTTTTAAAACTTTAATTTGTCGAATTTTGCTGAACTTTTATTCTTAAAACTTAGCATAGATAAAAACTATTTTTTATCATTTAAAATGCTTTTAGGATAAGGCTTTCTCTCATCTGTTAAACAAAGCAAATAATCAATACTTGTATCATAATAAGATGCAAGTTTTTTTAATATCTCTGTTGGAATATCATTGGTTTCCGTTTCATATTGTGAATATCCGGTTTGTGACATATTTAAAATTTTAGCAATATCCTTTTGCAATAAATCTTTATCCTCTCTTAAATCTCTTAATCTATTCATATTCATTCTCCTATATGATACACTTTAACATAACTTAAAACACGTTATTGACATATAACTTAAATTAAGTTATAATGATTTTAGATAACCTAAAATAAGTTACGAATTTTTTTGAATAAAGTAAATGAAGTACCACTTCATGAAAGGGAGATTAGTATGAAAATTTGAAGTATTAAAACAAAGCCATTTAAAAAGAAATATCATTATTGGAATTGTGATAGTAGCAATTATTTCAGCTTGTATTCTAACATTTACGAAAGCAAAATACAGAACAACACAAAGTATTCCATTAGTAAATGGAACCATTAATTATTCCTTAGCAGACTTAAATGTTGTAGCTCTATATATTAATGGAGAGGAAGCAACAAAGTTAGATAATACAAAACAATATACTTTAGATACAAGTAAGAGTACCTGTACTTATAAAGATGGAAGTAAAATATCTAATCTAGCATTAAACTACAATAGTAAAACAGGAGGATTAAGTATCAGCCCATTTACAACCAAAGGAACAAAATGTACATTATATTTTAATGAATTAAAAGGAAGAACCATGTTAGATATTATTACCGATGATTATAGCCAAAGTACAAGAAGTAACTTCGGAAGTGCATATACAACCTCACATACCAAACAAGTATTTACAACAACGGATTGGGAAGGAACCAGTTATTACTTTGCCGGAGCACCAACCGATAACTGGGTATATTTTGGAGGATTTTACTGGAGGATTATCAGAGTAAATGGAGATGGAAGTACAAGATTACTCTATAACGGAACAAGTGCAACTACAACTGGAGAAGGAACATTAACCAAAACATCACAAGCATTTAATAGTAGTTATAATCGAAGTGAGTATGTCGGTTTAAAATATACCGAGGGAGAGCAACATGGACAAAATAGTAATAGTACCATACTAACGGAATTAAATAGTTGGTATACAAGTAGTAATTTAGACGATCATGCAAGTCATATCGATACCAACATCGGATTCTGTAGTGATCGAAATATGGCGAGTGGATACTCATGGAGTAGCGAGCCAAGCAGTACTATATATTATGCGGCTCGAGAGAGAATAGCAACTAATCAAAATCCAAGTTTAGAATGTAGTAGTAACGATATTATAAAAGTGCCAGTAGGATTAATCACAGCAGACGAAGCCATGTTTGGAGGAGTACCAAGGAGTGGATATGCCACCGGAAATTATTTAATCAATGGACAATATTATTGGACCATGTCTCCGTATTACTTTAGCGGCGGTTGGGCTCGCGTGTTCTATGTGTATTCGTATGGCTTCCTCGGCAGCGACCACGGCGTGAATTGGACCGATGCTGGTGTGCGCCCAGTAATAAATCTCTTGGCTGATACTCGTTTTACCGGAGATGGAACAGCCTCTAATCCATATGTCATAGCAACGTAAATCATTTGTAAAGTGGGTTTATTTACCTACTTTTTTGTGTTATTATATATCAAGGTGGTTAAAATGGATAACGTACTAAAAAGAATTGAAGACTATGCCTTAGAAGAGATTATGGGAGAGCGTTTTGCATCTTATGCGAAAGAAATTATTCAAGATAGAGCCATACCAGATGTACGCGATGGCTTAAAACCAGTTCAAAGAAGAATTTTATTTGCTATGTATAAAGCAGGAAATACTTACGATAAAAAATATATTAAAAGTGCTGCAACAGTAGGAGATGTATTAGGTAAATACCATCCACATGGAGATTCCAGTGTTTATGATGCGATGGTAAGAATGTCTCAGTGGTGGAAGCAAAATGAAATTTTAGTAGATATGAAAGGAAATAACGGTTCCATGGACGGAGATTCGGCAGCAGCCTACCGTTATACCGAAGCAAGACTTTCTAAAATAAGCAATGAATTACTCGCTGATTTAGACAAAAATACCGTAAAATTCGCACCGAACTTTGATGATCGGTTATTAGAACCAACGGTTTTACCAGCAAAATTTCCAAACTTACTTGTAAATGGAACGATGGGTATTAGTGCTGGATACGCAACCAATATTCCTCCACATAATCTAGGAGAAGTAATTGATGCTACCATTAAAAGAATTGATAGTCCCAATTGTTATCTAGATACAATTTTAGAAATTGTCAAAGGTCCCGATTTTCCAACCGGTGGAATCGCATGTGGAATCGATGGAATAAGAGATGCTTTTAAAACAGGAAAAGGAAAAGTAATTGTCAGATGCAAATATGATATTGTAAAAGAAAAAGGAAAAACCAAAATAGTTATTACGGAAATTCCTTATGATGTAAATAAAGCGATGCTTGTAAATAAAATTGATGGTATTAGAATAGATAAAAAAATAGATGGTATGAGTGAAGTTCGAGATGAATCCGACCGTGAAGGACTTCGTATTGTAATTGATTTAAAAACAGGAGCCAATCCAGATTTAATTTTAGGTTATTTATTTAAAAATACGGATTTACAAATATCATATAATTATAATATGGTTGCCATTGTAAACCGCGTTCCCAAAACATTAGGAATCCTTGAAATATTAGATGCTTATATTGCTCACGAGCGCGAAGTAATTTTAAAAAGAAGTGAATTTGATTTAGCTACTTATGAAAAAAGAATGCACATAGTAGAAGGATTAATTAAATGTTTATCGATATTAGATGAAGTAATAAAAGTAATTCGTGCTAGTAAAAATAAAGCAGATGCCAAAAATAATTTAGTAGAAAAATTTGGATTTACCATCGAACAAGCAGAAGCAATCGTAACATTACAATTATATAAATTAACAAATACAGATGTTTTAGAATTAGAAGAAGAAATGAATAAACTCTCTAAATTAATTGAAGGATTAAAAGCAATATTAAGTGATGAAGAAGTTTTAAAATATGTAATGAAAAAAGAATTAAAATTAATCAAAAAAGAATATGAAACTCCAAGAAAAACCAAAATTGAAGAAGAAATAAAAGAAATAAAGATTGATGCCAGAGAAATGATCCCAAAAGAAAATGTTATTATAGTAGTGACAAACGAAGGTTATGTAAAAAGAGTAAGTACCAAAAGTTATGCTGGATCAAGCGAAGATACAACGCTAAAACCAGGAGATTTTATTACAGGATTATATGAATGCACTACTTTAGATAATTTGGTGATATTTACCAGTTTAGGAAATTATTTATACATACCAGTTTATAAAATACCGGATGTAAAATGGAAAGAACTTGGTAAACACGTAAGTAATATTATTATGATGAGTGCCGAAGAACAAGTAGTAGCATCCTTTATCTATAATAAAGAAGATACTTATATTTTAGCATCCAAAAATGGTATGATAAAACGAACAAAAGCAACGGACTTTGAAGTAGCAAGATGTTCTAAGCCAATGGTTGCCATGAAATTAAAAGATGAAGATCAATTAATCGATGTAAAAAAAGATTTAGGAAATATTATTCTAGTAACAGAAAATGGCTATTATCTAAACTATAAAAGTGAAGAAGTACCACTTGTAGGAGCAAAAGCAAGTGGTGTAAAAGGAATTAGCCTAAAAGAAGACACTGTAAAAAATATGGTAAGTTTTAATGAATCGCAAGAATATTTAACAATATTTACCGATAATAAAACAGCCAAAAGAATAAAATTAAGTGATTTAGAAACACATAGTAGAGCCAAAAAAGGAAGCTTATTATTAAAAAAGACAAAAACGGTAACTTATAAAGTTTTAAACGCTTTAATAACGAATTCCAGAGATTTAATCCTAACTAAAGCAGATAGTGATATTAATATCTTCAAAAATAGTGATATTGCTATTATGGATTTAGCATCAACGGGTTCTAATATTAGCAAATACAAACTAGATCAAGTAAGTGTTGTAGCAATCAAAGAAAAAATAGAAGAAATAAAAGAAGAAAAAAACGTGGAAGAACCAAAAAAAGAACCAAAAAAATTATCCATGGAAGATTTTCTAGACGACTTTAAACTATAGAAGAATTCATTCTTCTTTTTTCTTTTAACCAACATATAATGTAATGGTGATAATATGTCAAAAAAAGAAGAATTTAAAGAATTTGCTAAAAGTCATCCTGAATTAGCCAAAACGGTTCGTCTAAAAGATGCATCTTGGCAAGAATTATATGAAATTTATGATATTTATGGGGATGACACCCGCGCTTGGAATAATTATTTAAAAAAAGAATCTCCAAATAATATCAATAATTTTGCAGACATTATGAAGAAAATCGATATGGATTCCGTCCAAAAACATATTAATACTGCTCAAAAAGCTCTAGGACTTGTTCAAGAATTAACAGGAAAGAGTGCTCCTTCAGTAGCAACCAAAGGACCAGTCACCCCGCGCCCAATTAATAAATTTTTTGAGGATTAAAAATGCAAATAAATGTGTTAATGGAATTAAAAAAAGAACCAAAAATGTTAGAATTGCTAAAATATAATTCCTATTGGTTAAAAGATTTAAATCGTGATGCAACAAGTTTTAAAAGATATAAAGAAAATATGAAAGCCAAATACCATTTAAGAACAACCGATAAAATTAGTGATGCGATTGATAATATTGATATTATTAGTAATGTTTTAAGTGCTTTAAAATAATTGCACAACTAAAATTATTTTGGTATACTAAAACTAGGAGGAAAAATATGAAAGAAGAAGTTGTAGTAAATACGGGAATTCCCAAATTTTTACCTAAGTTTGAAAATCCAATTTATAAAGCAGCTCAAAGTAAAAAAGAAGAATTAAGAAACGAAATTTTAATGAGAATAAAAACAGGGGATTTTAAAGAAGGGTTATATCCTCTAATTAACAACATTACTTTAACAAAAGAAGAAGTATATGAGATTTTAGTATGTTGGAAAAAGAGTAATAATCAAACTTTATTATTTTTATATGAATTGTTACTTATAACCAATGATTTAGAACAAATAAAAAAAGCAGATGAATATTTAAAAGCTTTGCGTTTAAAAGAAGAAGGAAACTTACAATTAGGATAGATACTTCTTCTTTTTTTTGCTATAATGAATGAGGTGATGTAAATGCAAAATTTTATTCCAGATATTTATCAAAAAAGTATTTATGATTTAGATTATAAAAAATTAAAGAAAAAAGGAATAAAATGTTTATTATTTGATTTAGATAACACATTAGTTCCAGTAAACGTTGATGTTCCAACCAAGAAAGTAAAAGAATTATTTGCTAGTTTAGAAAAAGATTTTAAAGTAATTATTTTATCAAACAGTGGTAAAAAGCGTTTAACTCCCTTTAAAGAAGGATTAAATGTTGATACATCCGCATCTTCTCATAAACCATTTAAAAAGAAATATTTAAAAATAATGGATATTTATAAATTAAAATATCATGAAATCGCTGCAATAGGGGACCAACTTTTAACAGATATTTATGGTGCTAATAGGGTAGGGATAACTTCTATTTTAATTAATCCAATTGGTGAACAAGAAAAATGGTGTACCAAAATAAATCGTTTTTTTGAAGGTTTTGTCTACCGTAAATTACGAAAAAAAGGATTATTAGAAAAAGGAGAATATTATGATTAAAAAGTGTATGGGATGTGGTCTAATTCTTCAAGATAAAGATGAATTTTCTCCAGGATATACTCCAGATTTAAAAAAAGATTATTGCCGTCGTTGTTTTCGCCTCAAAAACTATGGAGAAAGAAAAGAAAAAGAAAGTATAAATGAAGAAAAAATACTAAATAAAGTAAATAAAAGTAAAGGCTTAGCCTTTTTTCTCATTGATTTTTTTAATATCAATGAAAGAACAATAAAATTATTTAAAAAAATTACCTTATCAAAAGTATTAATCATTAGTAAAAGTGATATTCTAAGAGATGATATGCATCCTGAAAAAATAAAAACATGGTTAAGAAAAGTATATGATGTAAAAGAAGAGATCTTGTTTATTAGTAATAAGCCTCATTTTAAATCAAATAATATTTTGAAATTTTTAACAGAAAAACAAGTAAATACTGCTTTCATTATGGGCATAACCAATGCTGGTAAAAGCACATTTATAAACCGATTGTTAAAAGAAAATAAAATCAATAAAGAAATTCTAGCATCAAATAAACCGAATACCACTTTAGATTTTATCAAAATAAAAATAGGAGATTATACGATTTTTGATACACCAGGATTCTCTTATGAAAATGATCATTTAGATTTAATAACCAAGGAAATAAAACCAATTTCTTATCAAATAAAAGGCGGAACAACCTTAGTAATAAATAATACATACCGAATTTATTTTGAAAAGGATAATAAAGCCATCTTTTATGGAACAACAAAAATTACTAGGGAATTTCAAAAAGAAAAAGAAAAATATGAATTCCAAATAAATGAAAATGAAGATCTTGTATTCCCTGGAATTGGCTTTTTAAACATCAAAGAAAAAGGTCATATTTTATCGAATAAAGAAAAATATGAAATTCGTTTGGATATAAGCGGGGTAGAAT
>JAGHGS010000025.1 GCA_017888105.1 Bacilli bacterium | reverse complement strand
TAAAACATTAGAAAAAAATGGGGCAAGAAATTTAGGAATATTAAGAAGAATTGCATTAATGATATTAAAATTAGTACAAGTTTTTTATAATAAAAGTATGAAATTAATTATGTATGAATTATCTTTAGATTTTGAAAATGAAATAGAAAATATATTTAAATTATTAAAACCAGAATTAATAAATCAACTTAAAAACACATAAGTTTTAAAAACTCATGCGTTTATCCTGAAAGCAATCAACGGATCATTGATTGCCTGTTAATTAATCATTAGAAATTCGTACCTTTACAGTAGAAGAAACAACATAATTAAGTCTAGGATCATCGTTTTCAATTTGAACCTCTACATCATATTCTCCAGGAGTATATCCTTCTAGATCAATATAAGCATTAATATTAGATGCATCCACATCATCAATAACGGACTGTACTCCCTTAACAATGACTGGAACACTACTAGTACCAACAATATTAGCCGTATATCCACTTGCTAAATTTCTACTTGAAATAGTGGATAATTCCACTTCTTTTTGTCTCTCATCACCAAAGGTTACTAAAATATTAGCATTATTTTCACTTAAAGCTCTTACTCCCGTAGGTCTTGAAATAGTTACATTATAACTTCGTGTACTATTAGCACCTTCACCATCCACATTAATAGTTACAGGAACGCTAGTAATATCACCAATTTGTTCTTCATCACCATAAATGGTTACCGAATAACTATTGCTATTATTAATTAAAATCGAAGCAATTGCTTTACCAGTTACTAACTTACCGGTAGTACGAACATCAATCGGTACACTCTTCGAATAAGTATCCAAAGTAATTGTAGCCGAAAGAGTAGTAGGCACAATCTCAATATTATCAAGAACCTCTCCATTCGAATCATAAGCAACTAACCGAATATTATCAACAGTATAAGTTCCAACATCGGCTAATGCATCATCACTTAAATCAATTAAAGCTTTAACAGAAGCAATACTATTAATAGCATCTTCACTTCCCTTAACAACGACTTCACTACGATTTAATTCAACGGATTCAACACTAAGTTCTTCACTTAAATATTGTTCATTAATTAAATCATAATCAATTGTTTTAGTAACACTAATCTTATTTTTAATTGTAACGGTAACATAAGAAGGATCTAACTTATAATCAATCGAATCAATGGATTTCGTATAAGATAAATACACCCGATAAGCAGAATCTCTTGCCTCATAATCCGATAAATCCAAAATAACATTATTTGTACCAAGTTGTTTTGCTAAATAAATATCACTTTTTCTACCAATTAAGACAATATCAACCGTTTCCGGAATTCCTTCTACAACATAAGCTTCTTCATTATAATTAACAGTTACTGGAACATTGGTAATAACCTCTGCTTCTGATTCAACTAAAGTAATTACTCGTGAATCAATAAGCAAAAATACAACAACCGCTAAAATAAGAGATACATAAATCATAAAATTAGGACGATTAATAATATAATCTAATTTAAAATTTTTAGAACGTAAATATTCTCTTATGTTAAAGATAAGTCTACTAATTGGCGTAACAATAAGTTTATCTATAACACGATAAATTGCCATGAAGAAACGTCCAATTGCTTTTCCTATTTTCTTCATTATTCTTCACCACCACTTTTCTTATCTTCTGCTTCATAAAACACTTCCGGTTTTGGATTAAGCGCATCAATTAAAACCATACGAAACTCATCAAGAGTCAAATTATAATTTAATTCTCCATCTACAGCAATACTAATTCGACCAGATTCTTCTGATACAACCAAAGCAATTGCATCACTTTCCTCTGCAATTCCCAAAGCCGCTCTATGTCTAGTACCAAGTCTCTTAGAAATAGATGGATTCATACTTGTCTTAAATACGGCACCTGCAACCGTAATACGATCTCCTTGAATAATAACTCCACCATCATGAAGTGGACCATTAGGAAAGAAAATAGTTTCCAAAAGATCACTAGATAAATCAGCATAAACTTTTGTAGCAGGTTCAATATATTCTTGTAAAGAAATTTCTCTTTCAATAACAATTAATGCCCCAATTCGATTTCTTTTAAAATATTCAATCGATTTCATAATTTCATATACAACTTTTTCTCTTTCATCAATCGTTAATATCTTATGTCTTCCTAGCAACTGAGTTCGCCCAATCGATTCCAAAACACTACGTATTTCTGGTTGAAAAATAACAATAATAGCAAGAGGTCCCCATTCTAAACAGTATTGTAAAATAACACCAACCGTATATAAATCTAAAAGATCACTTAAAAGTTTAATTACTAAAATAAGTAAAACACCTTTAAAAATAAGAACCATTTTAATATTATTTTTAATATTTTTTAAAATAAAATAAAATACGAGCCAAACAATTCCAATATCAATAATCTTTGTGATTACATCCCATATGTTAGCTAACGTCATAAATTCACCTTCCTATATGCCTCCTAATTATATCAAAAAAGTGGATGATAATCCAGTTTTTTTAAAGTGATTACATTTGAGCTTTAAACATTCTTGTTAAAATTGGTATTAAATTCTCATCAACCACTTTACTAACATAGGTATCAAATCCACTCACATGTTCTTCTAAAATCACCACTTTAGTGGGTATAACCTCTCTTTTTTCATCCAGCCCCATCGTAAGAAAATATTTTTTTCCATAAACCATCGCTTCTTTTAAAACAATATATTGTTCTTTATTTTCAAGAACAATAATATAATTAATTTTAAGCCCCATAAGAACTACCTCCTGAACTTTCACTTTGAATCGTTTCAGCCGGAATCATTTCTACTACTTTAATAAGTGGTTCTTCTTTTTTATCAGAAAATAAATCATCAATCTCAGCATCAATTTCCTGATTATCCTCACTTATTTTTTCTTCTTTTTTAGATACTCCAACATTTGCTAAAAGCATTTCAATTTGATCATAAATTTCATCCGGTGTTCTCTCAAACTTTTTCCGATTTTTTATCTGCTTAATTTCATCATTAATACTTTTTAACTTTTCTTTATCTTTTTCTTCTTCAATATAATCTTTAGAATTTGCCTCTAAAATCGTTAAATGTTGTAATTCTTCATTTTCACTTTTTGTATCATCAATATACTGTTCATATTTTTGAATAATTTTAGTAAGAGTATTTGTCATAGTAATATGAAACAACAAATCTTTCTTATATTGTTCCAAAAGGCGATCCATAACTTCTTTATCTTTTTCTTTTTTCAAAATCGCATTTTCTAAATTCATTTTCGTTCTTCTAGATTTTGATTCATCTTGAAGTATATTTTGATATTCTTCTATTTCTTTACTTATTTTAGCAATTTCTTCTTCTAAATTTTGAATAAATAAACTTAATTTTTCATTTATATTCTGATCCATTTCTTGAATTGAAGTTTGATAACGACGAATCTCTGTCTTACTTTTTTCTAATTCTTCATTCAAATAACTCGTTCTTTTTTCAAGAATATCACTATTTACCTCAGCATAATTTTTACGATCAATATAATTTGAAAGTTCCGTTCTTTCATTTTCAAGTTTTTCTAATTCTTCATCCAAAACACCTAAATTATTAACATTCATAAAAGGCTTTTCTTTTACAATCGTAAGCAACTCTTTTATTTTATTTAATGCTTCAGTATAATTATTATTACTAATTAATTCTTTTGCATCTGCTCCAATCATATTTGGATCCGTCAAATATTCTAATTTCTTTTTTTGAAGCTCTTCCAAGCGGTCATTTAAAGTTTTTAATTCTTCTTCATCTTGCTTTTTTAAATCTTCATCTATATAGGCATTCGGATTATTTAAATTATCCAAAACATCCTTTAATCTTTCATCATAAGAATCTTTTTTCATTGAAAGTTCTTCTAATGCTTGTTCATGTAATTCTACTTCTTTTAATATTTCTTCATGTTTATGATCTTTATCTTTCAATTCTTCTTCTAATTTTTTTACATAATTTTCTTCTCTATCGATAACCGCTTGATAATTATTGTTTTGATCCGTTTTTGTATGTAAAATACTCAAATACTTTTTACTAGCTTCTATTTTTTCTTTTAAAGAATCAATATCAGCCTGATATTTCTTTTCATCCGCTTGAACTCGTTCTAATTTTAATCGAACGTCCTTTATTTTTTGATTCAAGCGAGTAATTTTAGATTTTAAACTTACTTCAATATTTCGATCAACAAGTTCACTAGAAGCATTAAAATAACGAGTATCATTCATCATACTCTTTAAATCTTCCACTCTTTGTTTTTTATCTTGAATTTCTTTATTAATATGAATCAAATCATTTTCTATTTCTTGAACATTTAAGGTTGATCCAGCCATTTCTATCAATAAATCAATATTATTAAATATTTCTGTGTGCATAAATACTAGCCACCCACCATTTCTTATTCTAATATAATGTTATCACATCTTCTTAAAATTTACAAGAAAAAAGGACATTGTTCTAATATCCTTTTTTCTTATAATACATAAATAATTCTTTAAAACGATTATAGTGAACAATTTCCCTTTGTCTCAAAAATAAAAGTACTCGTATCACATCATCATCATCAGTCAAATTAATCAAATTCTCATAAGTAGCTCTTGCTTTTTGTTCTGCTGCCATATCTTCCATAATATCAGCGAGAGGATCACCTGTTACAGCAAAATAAGAAACAGTAAACGGTACTCCAGAAGCATCGGTTGGATAAATACCTTTTCCATGATCCGCATACATACTACCAAGTCCAGCTTCTTCCATTTCTTTTACAGTAGCATTTTTTGTAAGTTGATGCACCATAGTTGCAATCATTTCACAATGACCTAATTCTTCTGTTGCAATATCATTTAATAAAGCCTTTCCATAATCATCTGGCATACTAAATTTTTGACTAAAATAACGCATTGCCGCTCCTAATTCTCCATTAGCGCCACCAAATTGAGTGATTAAATATTTCGCCATTTTCAAATCTTTTTTCTTAATATGAATTGGATAGTTGGTGTGTTTTACATACTTAAACATACATACTACCCCCTCGTGTTTCCCAAGGCCATGGACTATCAATCCAATTAAATTTATTTTTCATTACTTCAGTTACTTCAAGTGGCCCATACTTTTTAACATATTCCTCAGCCAAGCATCTTTCCTCATTCACATATTTTTTAAACAACTCTAAAACTTGCTTTTCATCCGGATGTAAATCCAAATATAAATTAAGATCATTTATAGCAAACGAATAAGCCATCACTTGATATAAAAGTCGTTCTTGTTCATCTTTTGGAACAAGTTTTAAATAAGTTAAACTTTTATATGGTTCATACTCATCTTGAAACATATTTCCCCTTAAAAATCCTTCCATAGGACTTAAAATATGAACATTACGACTATTAAAATTCACATCTGGAATAAAAAAAGCCATATTAATATCAAAATCATTATCTTCAAATAACACTTCAAATTACCTCCTAAAGTATACTATGAAGATCAAAAAAGATTGACTAGACAAAAACCCAAAAAAAGAATAATAATTTATCATTCTTACCTATGGACAGTTTTTCAAAATGAGTAAGGTCGATAAATAATATTATCGACCCTAAACTCTTCTAAAAACATATTAAAAACAGCTCATTTATGC
>JAGHGS010000024.1 GCA_017888105.1 Bacilli bacterium | reverse complement strand
TCATATAAAACTTTGCTAGGTATTTCTCCCTTTGCTATTTTACAAAATATACAATCCATTTTTCTTCACCATTTTAATTATAGCAAAATTTTGGAATTATGCAATCTTTTTAGTCTACTTTTTAAAGGGTCTTGCATACATTAAAATAGAGGAGGAATCAAATTGGCAAGTTTTAAAGAGATTGTTACGAAAGCAGTTATTGGTAAGGCAAAAAAGACAAGTGTTTCAAAATTTCGTGTTACTCCAAACGAGGTTCCTGATACCGTTTTAGGTTGTTGGGTTATTAATCATACTTTTGAGGGAAGAGGACAAAATGGGGTTGTTTATATAACGGGAGGTTTTGATGTAAATGTTTGGTATTCTTATAACAATGATACAAAAACCGCGGTTGCAACAGAACATTTTACTTATGAAGATAAAATGAATATTAAACTTAAAGATGGAGCTGTGCTTAATGATGCATCAGAAATTATTGTACGTAGTTTAACTCAACCTACCGTTACGGATGTTAGTACCGAACAAGGAATTGTTCAATTATCAATTGAAAAGGAACTTGGAGTAGAAATCGTAGGTAATACGATGATTAAGGTTAGCGTTGAAGAAGATGAGGATGATTATGAAGTAATTGAAGATGAACCTTTAGAAGAAGATGACGAAGTAATTAATGAAATTGATGAAAATTATTTGAAATAGTGTCAACTAAAAATGGTTGACACCTTATCTTTTGTATGATAGAATGTAGGTACAAAGGAGGAACACAATATGGCAGTTAAATTAAGACTTAAAAGAATGGGTTCTAAGCAAAAACCATTTTATCGTATTGTAGCAGCGGATGCTAGAAGTCCAAGAGATGGACGTTTTATTGAAACGGTTGGAACTTATAATCCAATTAAAAAACCAGCTGAAGTAAATGTTAATGAAGAATTAGCTTTAAAATGGTTAAATAATGGTGCTATCCCTACTGATACGGTTCGCTCTATTCTTTCTAAAGAAGGAATTATGGCTAAGTATGCAGAAGGAAAAAAAGCAGGTAAGTAATATGGATATAACAGAATTTACAACTTATTTAGTTAAGAATATTGTAAAAAATCCAGATTTAGTAAAGGTTAGTGCTTTTACTCAAGACGAAGATGAAACGATTTTAGAAATTCTTGTATCGGATGAAGATATGGGAGCGGTCATTGGTAAGTCAGGTAAAAATGCAAAAGCACTTCGTACTATTATTTTGGTTTATGCTTATGTCAATCATATTAAAAATGTTAAAATTAATATTGATTCGTTTTAAATTCCTAATTTATTAGGAATTTTTTTCTTTTTTGGGATGAATTGGTAATTTTATATTTTATTTTTAAATGTTTTTTGATATACTTAAAAAGAAAGTGGGTTTTAAACATGAAAGAATTTAGTTCAACTGTAACAAAATCAATTTTAACGGGTATTCAACCTTCTGGAGTTATTACTCTTGGCAATTATATTGGTGCAATTAAACAAATGGTTCGTATGCAAGAAGAGTTTAAATCAACTATTTTTATTGCTGATATGCATGCGATTACGGTTCCTCAGGATCCTAACGTGTTGCATGAAAATATTCGCAGTTTAGTAGCTCTTTATATTGCTTGTGGAATTGATCCAGAAAAAAATATTATTTTTATTCAATCTGAAAATGAATATCATGCTAATATTTCTTGGCTTTTAGAGTGTAATACTCCTTTTGGAGAATTATCTCGAATGACTCAATTTAAAGATAAAAGTAGTAAAAATGTTAATTTTTATGCTGGACTTTTTACGTATCCTGTTTTGATGGCTGCGGATATTTTAGCTTATGATGTTGATTATGTACCTGTTGGGATTGATCAAAAACAACATGTGGAATTAGCGCGAAATATAGCAGAGAGATTTAATAAAAAGTTTGGTGAAACTTTTAAAATACCAGATGTTTATATTACAAAAGAGGGTACGAAAATCATGGATTTAGTTACACCGGATAAAAAGATGAGTAAATCTAGTGATAATCCAAAGGGGGTAATACGTATTCTTGATGATATTGAAGATATTCGAAAAAAAATTATGGGAGCTACAACAGATAGTGAATGTGTTGTTTGCTTTGATCCAGAAAATAAACCGGGAATTAGTAATTTAATTAATATATGTGTTGCAATTACTGGTCAAAGTATAGATCAAATCGAAGAAATGTTTCAAGGCAAAAACTATGGAGAATTTAAAAAATATGTAGCTGATGTGGTTGTAGAAGAAATAAGTGGTATTCAAAAAAGGTATCGAGAGATAATAAATAGTAGTGAGCTTGATTCTATTTTAGATGAAAATATAAAGATTGTTCGTGATATTGCTCGTAATAAATTTATGATGATGAAAGAGAAAATGGGTCTTTATAAATAATTGACGAAACGAGTTCTTAATAGTATACTTGTAATAGAAAGTAGGTTGTTATGAAAAAAAGAATACTTAGTGCAATTGTTATGCTTGCAATTGTAATACCAGTTGTCTATTTTGGTGGTGATTTGTTTCGGTTAGGGGTTGGAATTGTTAGTATTTTAGCGCTAAAAGAAATATTGGATCTTAAAAAAAGTCATCATTCTTTGCCGCTATTCGTTCAATTAGTAGCAATTGTTGCTCTTTTATTTATTGTTTTGGCAGAGTTTGATGGATATTCTATTTTATTTGGTGTTACTTACCGAGGAATTGCAATTCTTCTTTTATCTTTGCTTGGTTTATCTGTTTTTTATGATGAAAAGAAATATACTGCTACAGATGCTTTATTTTTAATCGGAGCAGTTATGCTTCTTGGTACTGCTTTTAATGCTATGATACTTGCAAGGATGACGGATTTATATTTATTTATTTATCTTATTTTGATTTTCATTTTTACCGATACTTTTGCTATGTTTATGGGAATGGCTTTTGGTAAACATAAGTTAATACCTAAAGTAAGTCCTAAAAAGACGGTTGAAGGAAGTGTTTTAGGTTCTGTAATTGGTACTATTGTTGCTTGTACATTTTATCACTTTTTTGTCAGTCCAATTACGGTAGGAATTGTTTTGGTTACTTTAGCTTTATCGGTTATTGGACAAATTGGTGATTTGATGTTTAGTAAAATTAAGAGAGAAAATGATATTAAAGATTTTAGTAATTTGATTCCTGGTCATGGGGGAATATTGGATCGACTTGATAGTACGATTGCAATTATGCTTGGATTTTTAATTTTTTATGCAGTATTATAGGAGGATAAAATATGTGGTTTATTGTTTTGATACTATTGATATTTATTTTAGGATTAATTATTTTAGTTCATGAATTTGGACATTTTATAACTGCTAAAAAGACTGGAGTTCATATTTATGAGTTTTCAATTGGTATGGGTCCTTTAATTAAAACACATAAAGGAAAAGATGGGATTAATTATAATATTCGGGCTTTACCAATTGGTGGATTTGTATCGATGGCTGGAGAAGTATACGAAGATGATGATACAAAAACTATTAAAAAAGAAGATTTTATGTGTAATAAAAAATGGTGGCAAAGAGTTATTATTTTAGCTGCTGGAGTATTTAATAATTTTTTACTTGCGATTATTATATTGTTTTTTATGGCTCTTATTTGGGGAGCTAATAGTTTGGAACCAAGAGTTGGAACAATTTTAGAAGATTCTGCTGCTGAGGCTGGGGGATTGCAAGCTGGTGATTTAATTCTTTCCATTAATGATCATAAAGTTTCTACATGGGATCAGACACAAATTGTTTTATATTTGAAAAATGATAGTAATGTTTATGAATTTGAAGTACTTCGTGATGGAAAAACAGTTACTTTAGAGCTTGAACCAGATGTGACAGAAACAGAAACAGGCGAAGAGCAAAAAACATTTGGCTTTGGAATAGAACAAAAAACAGAAAAAGGATTATGGGCAAGTATTAAATATGCTTTTGAAAGGTTTTGGAGTTTAATTTCAACCATGTGGATTACGGTAATCAATTTATTTACTGGACAAATTTCTTTAAGTAGTTTATCTGGTCCAGTTGGTATTTATCATGTTGTAGGCGAGAGTTTATCCATGGGATTACAACAAATTGTTTATTTAATTGCGTTTTTAAGTATTAATGTTGGTTTAATTAATATTTTACCGATACCAGCATTTGATGGAGGAAGAATTTTATTCTTAATTATTGAAAAGATTAAGGGAAGTCCAATTAATGCTAAATTTGAAAATGCTTGTCATATGGTTTTCTTCTTCCTTATTATTTTACTTATGATTTATATTACTGTGTTTGATATTATAAGATTTACATAATAGAGTACTATTTGGAAAAGAATCCAATATTACAAGCCTGAATGTTACCAAATAAATTTGATTTGCACCTAACTCATCTAATGAATTAGGTGCTCTTTTAATTTAACACTACAAAAAGTAAGTTTTTTTAATTGCTAATTTGATTTATTTCGTATATAATTTTTTTGGAGGTAATAATACATGAATAAGAAACCACAAAAAAATGGAGAAATTCCTAATTTAAGGAATGTAACTCAATATCAAGCTTTTTATGTTAAAGGCGGTATGTCAAAAGGGTTTGGCCAATCTGAAGCTTATAGACAAATTCAGGAAGATGTTTTTGCTGCTCAACAAGCTTTAGCAAGACAAATAACAGAGCAATCTATAAGCCCAGAAAATGCTAATGATAAAGCACAAAAATTAGTAAGAAAAAAAGATTAATTATTAGTTTATTGTACATTTTTTGGGATTTCAATGTATGTCTGCTTAATTTTTAAATGGCACCGATGAATTGGTGTTCTTTTATTTTATATTATACTACAAGTGAATGTTATAGTGGAAATAGTAAAAAACATCTTTCTTTTTAAATGGTAGTTATGATAGAATATAGATATGTCCCAATAGTTCAGCTGGATAGAATGCTAGCCTCCGACGCTAGAGATCGTGGGTTCGAATCCCGCTTGGGACACCATTTATTTTGGGGGAGGTTTTATAATGGAGTTAATTTTAATTTATATTATTCTTGTAGCTTTAGGAT
>JAGHGS010000023.1 GCA_017888105.1 Bacilli bacterium | reverse complement strand
GTTCGTATGTATTTAAAAGAAATTGGTCGTATTAGTTTGTTATCACCAGAAGAAGAATTAGAATTAAGTGAAAAGGTGGCAGCTGGGGATGAAGATGCTAAAAATAAGTTAGCTGAATCCAATCTTCGATTAGTTGTTAGTATTGCAAAAAGATATGTTGGAAGAGGTTTATTATTCCTTGATTTAATTCAAGAAGGTAATATTGGCCTTATGAAAGCCGTAGATAAATTTGATAGTGATAAAGGATATAAATTTTCTACTTATGCTACTTGGTGGATTAGACAAGCTATTACAAGAGCGCTTGCTGATCAAGCAAGAACAATTCGTGTTCCAGTTCATATGGTTGAAACAATTAATAAGATGAGTCGTATTCAAAGACAATTAACCCTTGAATTAAATCGTGAACCAAGTGAAGAAGAACTTGCGAAGAAAATGGGAATTAGTGTCGAAAAAGTACGCGAAGTGATTAAAATTAGTCAAGAGCCAGTTTCTTTGGAAACCCCAATAGGGGAAGAGGATGACTCTCATTTAGGTGATTTTATTAAAGATGAATCTAGTATGTCACCAGAAGAGTATGCTACAAATGAAATTTTAAAAGAAGAAATTAAGAGTGTTTTAATGACTTTACAGGTAAGAGAACAAGAAGTTTTGGAACTTCGTTTTGGACTTATTGATGGAACTTGTCATACTTTGGAGGAAGTTGGTAAGAAATTTAATGTTACAAGAGAGCGTATTCGTCAAATAGAAGCGAAAGCATTACGCAAATTACGTCATCCATCACGCGCTAAGAAATTAAAGGATTTCTTATCTGATTAATGATCAATTTAAAATTAAAAACAATCGCTTCATTGATTGAAAAAGATGATATTGTTTTAGATACTTGTTCTGATCATGCTTATTTAGCAATCTATTTAAAAGAAAATAAGTTATGTAAGGATGTATTTGCTAGTGATATTAATTTAAATGCTTTAAATGGTGCTAAAAGAAATATAGAAAAAGCTCATTTAGAAATTAAAACTTATCTTTCAGATGGATTTAAAAATATTTCAAATGATAACATTGATACCGTTGTTATTGCAGGCGTGGGAACAAGTACGGTTTTGGATATTATAAAAGGGGCTCCTAAAAATATTCAAAAATATATTATTAGTAGCAATAACAATCATGAGTATTTACGGAAAGCTCTTTATGAACAGGGTTTATTTATTCAAAAAGAAGAAGTTGTTTTTGAAAAAGGAAAATATTATGTTATTATGCTTGTTACCAAAACTTATCAAAAAGAAAATAAACTATCTTTAAAATACGGGAAAAGTAATAATAAAGATTATTATCTTTCCTTATTAAAAAAAGAACAAGATGTTCTTGATAAAGTGCCTAAAAGTAAACTGCTTTTAAAATTTAGTCATAAGAAAAATATTAAATCTTTAAAAAGAATTATACAAAGAATGTAGGATTATTATTAGATACTGTTCTTATTTTAGGAGTAGTATCTTTTTTTTCACTATCTGTATTTTTGGTATTTGATGAATTATTTGAGTTGTTTGATTTTCCAAATTCCTTTAGAGCTCCTAGTATTGTTTTGGCATTATTTATCATTGGCTTTGCTTCTTTATAAATAGGGATTACTTGATTAGCGACATTTAGTGTTTTTGAAATACCTGATAAAACTTTGGTAAAACTAAGACCTGTTCCATATGGATTTCCAAACATAGATTATCACCTAGTATAATATATGCATAAAAATTAATTTAAATTTATTTTTTCATCTATTTTTCCTAAAAGATAATCGGCAGAAATTAAATATATTGATGAAATAGAATAAAGAAAAGGAGTGGCAATTACGTTTCTTCCTCTTTCGTAGTTTGCTAGGGCAGAACGAGCCATATTAAGTTCATTTGCAAGTTTTTCTTGGGTTATCTTGTTTTCTTTTCGAAATTCTTTTATTCTGTTACCAGATTTTGTTTTGTCTATTTCATCTATACTGTTTTTATAATTCTTTTTATTTGTGAAGCCAAATATATAATCAAATGATACATTAAAATAATTACATAATGTATTTAAATGTTTAATGGGAATGATTTCGTATTCTGTTTCGTATTGGTTATATAGTCCTTTATATATATTTAATATGTTTGCTATTTCATATTGTTTTAAATTGGAATTTTCTCTTAATTCTATTAGTTTTTTATTATAAATCATATATTATCACCAAAATAATTTTCTCATGGTTCCTTATGTCTATAAAAAATATCCCGAAATAGAAACATTTTTTTTGACTTTTGGTCTAGCTATATTTATAATTTAACTATAAGCTAGGAAACTCATCATATGTCCATGATAGTTTATTTTCATGATTAATAAAATGAAGCCTAGCATCATGTTAGGAGAGAGATTATGAAATTTGAGGTATTAAAGAAAAATCATTTAAAAAGAAATATCATAATAGGAGTAGTGGTAGTAGCAATTATTTCAGCCTGTATTCTGACATTTACGAGAGCAAAATACAGAACAACTCAGAGTATTCCTTTTGTAAACGGAACCATTAATTATAGTTTGGCTGATTTAAATATAGTTGCTATCACTGTAGATGGAGAAAGCGTTGATACTATTCCTGATGGTAATTATGAATTAACAGAAAATAGTTATTGTACAGTAGATGGAGAAGAAGATAGTAGTATTAGTATAAGCTATGATAGTAATACGAAAACATTAAATGTAATACCATTTACAACCAAAGGAACAAAATGTTATTTAGATTTTAAAAAATCATTATGTCCAGAAGGAGCAACAGCATGCGACACTATCTTAGCAGGGAAAGATATAGAAGAAAGAGAAGATTTTGGCACATCTTTTACTAATGAAACAACCAAAATCATATATCAAACCATTGATTGGACGAACCAACCAACCTATTACTTTGCAGGTGCCCCAACGGATAATTGGGTGTCTTTCGGAGGATTTTATTGGCGAATTATCAGAGTAAATGGAGATGGAAGTGTAAGACTACTTTATAATGGAACAAGTACAACTACAACTGGAGAAGGAACATTAACCAAAGCATTACAAAAATTTAATAAAGAAGATGATAGAAGTGAATATGTTGGTTTGAAGTATACAGAAGGAGAGCAACATGGGCAAACAACAAACAGTGCTATACTAACGGAATTAAATAGTTGGTATACAAGTAGTAATTTAGATGATCATGCTGATCATATTGATACCAACATAGGATTCTGTAGTGATCGAACTATGGCAAGTGGGGATAATTGGAGTAGTCGACCAGCTAGTCTCATGTATTATGCAGTACGACGAAGGATACAATTAGATAAAATTCCAAGTTTGCAGTGTAGTAGTAACGATATTATTAAAGTACCAGTAGGACTAATTACAGCTGATGAAGCCATGCTTGGAGGAGTACCATACAATGGAAATGCCGCTGGAAATTTTTTGATAAACGGTCAAGCTTACTGGACTATGTCTCCGTATTATGTAAATTTATCTGGTAGTGTTCACATGTTCTATGTGCGTTCGGATGGCATGCTTATCTATTTGGGTGTTGATGGCATGCTTGGTGTGCGCCCCGTAATTAATTTAAAAGCTGATACTCAATTTTCCGGAGGAAATGGCACTGCATCCAATCCTTATGTAGTTGCAACATAATATTTTAGAGCATTTGCTCTTTTTATTTGTTTATTTCTATGTTATAATTTTGTAAGAATAGGAAAGATGGCTATGAAAGTATTATTAGCACCTTTTACATTTATTATTAGTTTTATTAAACATTTCTTTATTGGAGTAAAGTTTGTTTTCTTTGATGTTTGGTATAATTTGATTGAATATTATGTTGATAAGAATAAGTTTAAAAAAAGAGAACTAAAAGTAAATAGGAATGAAGTGAAGCAGGATTTTTCTTTGGAAGAGGTGGAAGAAAGTTCTGTGCTTAGTTTGGATGAAAGAAATCGAATTCAATTAGAAAAACAAGAACTCATGAGAGAAATGCAACAAGAAATTAATTCTCGTAAAGTAAGTAAAGATTATTACTATTATTATGGTACTGATAAGAATGGTAAAAAAGTTAAAGGTATGATGAGTGCTACAAATAAAATGACTTTACATAATTTTTTAGCGAATGAAGGTATTGATGTTTATCAAGTAAAAAAAGCTAGTATGGCTAATTTTTTAAAGAAGATTGGCCTTGAGCAAGAGCACGAGATGAGTACAAAAGATTTAATATTTTGGCTTACTCAAGTTTGCACTTATTTAAAAGCCGGACTTACTTTAAATGATACCATTCATATTATGATGGAACAAGCAAGGAAAGATCCAAAGAAAAAAAGATTATATGAAGCAATTAGTTATGAACTTACTTTAGGTGAATCTTTTAGTAAAGCTTTAGAAAATCAAGGAAAAGTATTTCCACCATTATTAATTAATATGGTTAAAAGTGCCGAAGCTACCGGTGAGATTATTAAAACGCTTGATGATATGGCAAATTATTATACCGAAATAGATAAAACAAGAAAAGAAATGATTAGTGCGATTATTTATCCAGCTATATTACTTATTTTTGCGATTGCTATTTTAACTTTTATTATGGTTTATGTTATTCCAGAGTTTATTCGTATTTATGACCAAGCTGGTATTACTGTTAGTGGTTTTACACTTACAATTATTAATTTAAGTAAATATATTACTTCTCATTTGGATGTTATTTTACTTATTGCTTTTGTTGTTATTCTTGCTTTACTTCTTTTATATAAGAAAAGTAAGGGAGTAAGAAGAGCAATTCAAAGTTTTGGTATGCATATTCCTTTTTTTGGAAAGATTATTATTTATCATGAATTAACATTATTTACAAAAACTTTTGCTAGTTTACTTCGTAATAGTGTTTATATAACAAGTAGTATGGAAATTTTATCGAATATTACGAATAATGAAGTTTATAAAGATATTATGTATGAAACTATTAGTAATATTGCACGGGGTGAGAAAATTAGTAAATCTTTTTATCATAAATGGTGCATTCCAGATGCTTGCTATTACATGATTGTAACAGGGGAAGCTACCGGTGAGCTATCTTTAATGATGGAGAAAGTTGCTAGTTATTTTAATGATTTGCATAAAACAAGAGTTACAAATTTAAAGAGTTTTTTAGAACCGATTATGATTGTTATTTTAGCACTCATTGTTGGAGTTGTGATACTGGCAGTAGTTATTCCAATGTTTAGTTTATATGGACAGATAGGATAGGTGATAAGATGATTATAATACTTTTTCTTGGTGGCTTTTTTTTAGGTCTTATTTATGCTTTTATTGGGGAGAAGCTACCTCTTTTTGTTCCAGAGGTAACACCAAAGGAAAATAATTCATGGATTCTTAATTTATTTATTGGGGTCATTAACGCTTTAGTATTTTTAATTAGTTATTATACATTTGGTGTTAGTTATGAGTTTTTTGCAAGTCTTATTATTGCGGGATTAGTATTTATTATTTTTATTAGTGATTTTAAGTATATGATTATTTTGGATAGTCCTCTTGTGATATCTGCTATTTTAATTCTTGTTTTAAGAGCTTATTTTTATGGATTTAAGGATATGGGTATTCATCTTTTAGCTGGTATAGTTTTATTTTTATTAATGTTCTTGATTGGATTTTTAGGTAAAAAGATATTTAAGAGGGAAGCGCTTGGTGGAGGAGATATTAAACTAGCTGGTATTATTGGTATTATTTTGGGATTGAAATTTGGTCTTGTCTCTATTATTCTATCTAGTTTGCTTGCTTTACCATATGCTGCTGGAGCGATGATGTTAAATCGAGATAGTGAAGTTCCTTTTGGACCTTTCTTAATTGCTAGTATGGCTATTGTATTTGTTTTTGCTGATAAGTTTTCTAATTTAATTGCTTTTTTGTTTTAAAAGAAGTATAATAAACCCCATTAAAGGGGTTTTTGTATGAAAGATTATTTAAATTATCATGGAGATTTTAGTAAGTTATCTAAAAAAGAGTTAGAATATTTTTTTCTTCAACTTAAAGATTATCAACTTAAATATAGAGAATGTCTTGGCGTTGATGAAAAAGTAAGTTTTGGGATAGAAATAGAATTTGAGGATGTTTTACTTTATTATGTAAAAAAAGAGCTTAGTAAGCATTTGGAATTGCATCATTGGTCTTGTTGTGAGGATAAAAGTTGTAGTTATATGCTTGATGGTTTTTTGGTTGGAGGAGAAGTAGTTTCTCCCATTTTACATGATATTCCTATTGATTGGAAAAAACTTAGTGATGTTTTATTTCTTCTTAAAAAACTAAATGCAAACATAACGGATCGCACTAGTATTCATGTTCATGTTGGTGGACAAATTTTTGGGGAAGACATAAAAAATGTTGTTCGTTTTGTGAAAGTGTGGTGTATTTTTGAACCGATTATATTTAAATTTGCTTGTGGAGAAGATTTAACTTTTCGAAAGAATATTTTATATTTTGCTCATCCTATTAGTGATGCTACAAAATTGAAATGTAAATATATTCCGGGATTTTTAGATGATCTTATTATTCCTAAAGGACTTGGTTATGATAAAAAGTGGGCGATTAATTTTCTTAATTATTCGGATTTAATTAGTGAAGAAGAAATAAATAATACTCTTGAAATTCGAATTGCAAATGGTTCTTTAAATAGAGAGATTATTCAGAATACCGTTTCTTTTTATCTTAAACTTATGCTTTATGTGATGAGTGATAAATATGATGAAGAATTAATTAATCGTTTGTTTAATCGTTTAAAGCCAAAAACGTTTGAACAATATGATAGGATATTTGGTAAAGAAGCGGTTATGCTTGCGGATATGATTTTTGATAATAGTATTGATAAAATTAATTTTTTGAGTCAATATATTAAGAAAGATGAAATTGTTTTTGTAAGATAAATATTTTATTATCATTTTAATAAAATGTTTTGAGGGTTTGTTTATTTACTTTGGACTTGTAAAAAAGGATTATTTAAGGTATAATATTAGCAGTTTGAAAGGATGTTAAGGTATGAAAAACGTAAAAGAAATTACAATTACTATTGAAGGAGAATCTTGGCAAAAAGCATTAGATAAATCTTTTAAGAAGAAAAATAAAGAAGTTACAATTGATGGATTTCGTAAAGGTGCTGCTCCAAAAGAAATATATATTAAGAATTTTGGTTTAGAATCTTTATTTATGGATGCTGTTGATTTTGTGATGGATGAAGCTTATATGAAAGCTTTAGAAAATGCAAAAATAACTCCGGTTGTAGAACCAAAACTTGATATTACAGAGATTAATGAAAATAAAGTTACTTTTAAATTTACCATTGTTAGTAAACCAGAAGTTACTTTAGGAGAATATAAG
>JAGHGS010000179.1 GCA_017888105.1 Bacilli bacterium | reverse complement strand
TTCACTTTTTAATTTTTCACGATATCTTTTTTGTCTTTCTCTATTTTGCATTTGATATTTTTCATACTTTTCAATACTTTGATACTTGTCCCAATTTTTTATTAGAAATGTTTCCCCTTCTTTTATTAACATTTCTAATTCTAGAAACTTATTTAAAATCTTTTCTATTTTTTTCTTAGATTTTCCCATAATCTTTGAAAAATTTTCTATTGTCATAGGATTATTGTCTCCCATTTCTAATTTTCCTTTGTTATTACATTCAACTGCTAATGCAATTAGCTGTATCCATACTCTAAAATAAGTATCTCCATCAGTTAATTTTAAAATCAATTGAATCTTTCTTTTTGAAAAAATATTAGTTTCTGTTTTAAACCAAGGTAATTCATACATATCCTCCTTTCCTCTCTTTCCCTGTTAGCTAGTAACTAACCGATTCTTTTTCTTTCCTATTTAGATATTCATCTAATGCTTGAACTCTAAATAGAAATTTTCCACCAACCTTTGAGCATGGTATTTGTTTTCTTCTAACTAATTGATTAATTAACCAGTAAGATATTCCTAAATACTCTGCTGCTTCTTTCATTGTTAGTGTTGTCCTTTGTACTATTTGTAGTTCCATAAAATCACCTCATAATCTACTTTTATTTTGTGTTGACTTTCGTTAACAATTAAAGTATACTAAATATAGTTAACCCAAACAAGAAATTAAAGGTAATTTTGTTAAATCAGTTAGCAGTTTTAAAAGTACTAAAAAAATCAACTGTTAACAGGGAGGTTTTATTTTGAGAGATATTCCTAATATAACAATTTCATTTGATTCAAATTTATTTGTTCATACTACAAATCAAATTGTAGGACATTATTATAGTGAGTACGTTGAAATAAATGAAGAATTTGAAAATTTAACAGAAGACGAATATACACATATGATGTTTGCTAAAGCTAATGTTGCAAAATCTCAAGAAGAAAGGGATAAAATTAGAAATGAATATGCAGAAAATATGAAAAAATATTATCCTTATAAAAAGAAATATAAAATTTTGTCTGTTAATGATGATATAAGTTCCTTAAATGGATATGTTCTTTTTAAAACTGATACTATTGAACAGCAGTATGATTTATCTGTATTAGATTTTATAAGCTATAATTTTAATAATTTAAATGATTATTACTTATTCTTTATAAATAATTTTAATTATTTTGCAAATAAATTATTAGAGGATGATAAAGATAAAATACAATTTAACACTCTATATAAAATCAAAGAAATTATTCAATTATCGAGAAAGTATTATGAAAAAGAAATAAATAATATTATAAAATATCAAAAATTGTTTAAGAATTGCATAAACTTTTGCTATCAAATTGATACACCTGTTGATTTAAATAAATTAACATTACAACAAAGATTTTTCTTATTCAATCAATTATATAAACATCCTTTTAATGAAATATCTGATAAATTCGAAACTATTAATTTATTAGACTATACATATGATCATATTCCATATAATAGTGAAGCAATTGAACCAAAAGATATTTTAATTGTTTCTTCAATCATTCAAGCTATGGATCCTGAAGGAACTGCTTTGTCTAGTACTTATACATTTGTAACAGATAATACATTTACAGCTTTTTATATTACTTTATTTGATTTAATTGGAACAAACAATTTATATGTAAAAATATGTGGAAATTGTAACAAATATTTTATTACTCCAAAGTTGAATGTTGCTTACTGCGATAGAATATGGAATGGTGATTTAACTTGCAAAGATGTTGGAAGTCAATTATCTCAAAAAAGAAAGCAACAAGAAAATACTGTGTATGGAAAATATCGCAAAATTTTTTCTAAAAAAAGAATGCTTATGAAACGTAATCCTGATATCAAAAAATATGAGAAAGATTATGAAAAATATAAGAAAGAATCAAATAAAATAAAGAAAGAAATTAAAGATGGCAAAAAAACTTACGAAGATTTTGAAAAATGGCTTAATTCACAATAGAAATTAAAAATGATAAAGTTTGGACTTTATCATTTTAATTTTCTACTATTTCAATAAACTTACATGCAACATCTTTTTTTAATATTCTAATATTGCAACAATTATCAATATCTATCACTTTTTTTATACTTTCTATTATATCATCACTTATCTTTTTATTATATTTTTTTTCATATTTTTTCTTTAAATCTTGCAAATAATCATTTAAAAAATTTTCCTTGTCTTTTTTCTGTAGTTGATTAAATTGACATATATAATCAAATCTAGATATTAATTCAGGCAATATATTTTTTTTAAATGTTTCCGGATTCATATTAGAAGTGAATATAATTATGAAACCGTTTAAATCATAATCATTTCCCTGCGAATCACTAAAAGATCCTTTTTCTAGAGATTCTAAAAAGAAATTATGTACTTTTTCATCTGCTTTTTCGAATTCATCAATTAATATCAATTTAACATCTGTTTTTCTTATTTTCTTTGCTAATTCTCCATCTTCACTTCCTATATACCCTCTGGGGCTACCAATCAAACTGTTGAGGCTGTCTTTACTGCTATAATTCGCAAAACTAATCTTACATATATTATCTTTTCCTCCTAACAATTTATATAAACAATTTGCTGTTTCTGTCTTTCCTGTTCCGGATTCTCCCATAATAAAAATTGATAATACTTTTTGCTCTTCTAACTTATTTAATACTCTATAAGTCTTTATTTTTTTGTTTAAATCATTTTTAAATCTTGTATGTCCATATATTTTTTCACTAAACTGTTTTAATAACTGTTCAATTTTATTATTGGGTAAATCACAAATACCAACTTTTTTATCTTTTGTCATATTTTCTTCTTTAATATTATACAAATGCACAAATTCGCAAAAATCAAATTTAAAAGATTTCTTTATAATATCTTTAAATTCATCAGAAACAATAAACTTGACTTCATCTGGTATTGTTTCAAATATCGTCTCGAAATTAAAAGCTAAATCTCCTCTGTTTTGCAATGCCATTCCTAATGTAGTTAAATCTACTTCTATTTCTCCATTTAACAATCTACTATCTTCTTGAATTTTACTAATTTTTGGTATTGATATTATTTTTATACCTTCTTTTTCTCTATCTTGCCTATATTGTTCAAATTGATCATCATAATATACATATAATTTCTTCATTTTTCACCTCTATATTATTTAGATTCTTCGTTTCCTATATGCAATTCTTGAATTATTGCAATTATATCAATGTAATGATACAAATTATCTTGTTCTCCTGTATTATTTTCTTTCATATCATCACTACTAATAATTTCAATATCTTTTGTTGAATCTTCACTTTCCTTTTGAGATTTACCTAATATATCTATCATGTTTTTTATTGAATCTTCTTCTACTTTTCCTTTATATATTCCTATTATACCAACTTTTCCTATTAAGATATCATTAACAGAATACATGCTCTCAAACTCATTTTCAAAAGTAACAGGTATTTTAAATAAAAATTTTTCTTTACCTTCATTTATTGCTTTGAAAATATATGAATAATCTTTTACAGCTGCATCAAAAACTTTACCTATATCAATTCCTTCATAAGTCATAGTAATAGTTTTATTATTTATTACTTTTACTCCAATTATTTCTTCGTGATTAGTCAATTCCACTTTTAGCGAATCTACTTTCAGTAACATTCCCTCTTTTAGATCTTTCTTTTTTATTTTTGAAAAATCACTACATTTTTCTATTACTTCTTTTAGCATAGTAGATTTTGTAGTTTTTATATCAAAATTCTCTACAAATTTTCTTGTGTCATTTGTAATGTTTTGAGCTTTTGCTCTAGCCTTCAAGTTAAATATGCTTGGCATTTTTACTTCTGCTTCAGTTTCTGCTTCAATTCCATCTTCGTTTTGTTCCTGCTTTTCCGCCTGCTCTGTAGTTTTCATTCGATTGTTAATCATCATTTTTATTTCATACATTTTAAAAGTATTTATATAATATATATTAAATAGCATTTTTTACTCCTTTCAATTTGTCGCATTATATCACATTTTTCGCAGAAAATCCAGCAATTTCCTAATGTGACAAGTTTTTACAATTTTCTTAATTTTATTATATTCAACTTGTCCAAATTTATTATCAGATTCTCTTGTATATTGTTAACAATTATAGTATAATAATTTTAGTTAACAATATATAGAACCTCTCTCACCCATAGCTA
>JAGHGS010000178.1 GCA_017888105.1 Bacilli bacterium | reverse complement strand
AATTCCGTTTCAGAATTAAAAACATTTACTATACTCATAAGAAAATTATACAACAAAAAATACCAAACACAAAGTGTTTGGCGATATAAATAATTGACACCTCAATTATTTATATCTTTTTTTATTGCATTTTATTTTTTAATGGGATATAATTAATATATAATAAAGGGGCTAGATAGTATGAATAATAATATGCCAAATAATAACAATAGTAATGGAAATGATTTAAATGCAGTATCACTTGGTACGATTAATACTGGGAATGTAAATGATATTCCACCGGTTCCTCCTGTGGAGAATTTAAATAGCACAGAACCAGTTCCTCCAGTACAACCAACTGTTAGTCCAGTTGATACAACTGCGGTGTCTACTCCGCCTGTTGCTCCGGTTCCTCCAGTAGAGCCAGTTACACCAGTGGAACCTGTAACGCCGGTAGGAGATGTTCCATCTTTGGATAATATGAGTAGTGGTACAATTCCACCAGTTGATCCAATACCTCCTGTTCAACCAGTTAATTATGATATTCCTGAGACGATTAATAATTTTAATACAACACCAGTATTTAATGAAATTGGTACGGTTCCTCCTATTCCAAATACACCGATTCCGACACCTACAATGAATACGGAAGAACCAAAACCAAAAAAGAAAAAAAATAAATTAATTTTTGTAATTATTATTGTTTTACTTATTGCTGCCGTAGGAGTCGGGGTTTACATTTTCCTTAATGTGTCGAATAAACCGGCAAAGGTAAGTGTTACTCCAAAAGAAGTAACGATTGAAGTTGGTGGTGAAGTTTCTACTAATATTCAAGATTATGCTACTTTTACAGGAATGAATGGTAGTACCTGTACATTAGATACTTCTGCTATAACAGATACGAGTGTTTTAAATGCAGAATATGCTTTTCATATTACTTGTGGGACTGCAACTTATGATGGTACTGCTAAAATTGTTGATACAGTAGCACCTAGTGCTGTTCCAAAAGATGTTACTGCCCAAATTAATGGGCAAATAAATCCAGGAGATTTTATTAGTAGTTGTACGGATGCTACGGAGTGTTCTTATGCTTTTAGTGATGTAGAAGCT
The DNA here is from genome assembly GCA_017888105.1 of Bacilli bacterium. Lineage (GTDB taxonomy): Bacteria > Bacillota_I > Bacilli_A > RF39 > UBA660 > Caccenecus. The sequence goes on along the minus strand of JAGHGS010000178.1, from coordinate 2,926 downwards.
GTAAATGGTTATCTTACTAGTGTTGGTGAACATTCTGTAGATATTATTGTAAAGGATGAGGCTGGTAATACTTCGACTGTATCTGCTACTTTAATTGTAACAGAAGATGAAGTTGCGGAATATTATTTAAGTTGTTCTTTAAATAATGAAAATTTACGTTTTGGACTTACAAATACAAATGAATTTATGGGTAGTGCTGTACGTACTTATACATTTACATTTAGTAGTAGTAATGAATATAATACATTTAAAACGCAGAATGAAAATCAGACAGAAGTAACTTATCAAAACGTTACTGGTACACCTTCTTTTGATGATGCTACTTTAACTCTTACTTTAACAAGAGAACTTACCAAAGCAGAGTTAGATCAAGAAGAGGGTAGTACTCTTCCAACCACTTATGGAGAACTTAGACAATATTATGGAGGAAAAGGATATAGCTGTACAATAGAACAACCTTAATGGTTGTTTTTTTCATTTAATCTTCACAAATCTGTTATAATATAGATGTGCTTGGAGGTCAGTTTTATGAAAATTCTAATTTGTGATGATGAAGCTTTAATTCGGAATGTTATTAAAGAGTATTTATTGATTGAAAATTATGAGGTTATAGAAGCGGAAAATGGATTGGAAGCGATTGATATTGTAAAAACAAATGATGTTGATCTAGTTATTATGGATATTATGATGCCAAAAATGGATGGATATCAAGCGGTTCGAGAAATAAAAAAAATAAAGGATATTCCTTTTATTATGTTATCGGCTAGAGGAGAAGAATTTGATAAATTAGTTGGTTTTGATTCAGGAATTGATGATTATGTTACAAAACCATTTTCTCCTAAAGAACTGATTGCTAGAATAAAAGCGGTTACAAAGAGGAGTAAAAAGGAAAGTGCAACTTATAAGTATGAAACGTTAGTTTTAGATGATCTTGCTCATGAAGTGACAATTGATGGAGAAAATATTTTATTGACACCAAAGGAATATGATCTTTTAAAATACTTTATGCAAAATAAAAATATTGCTTTATCTCGTGATACGATTTTATCTAATATATGGGGATATGATTTTTATGGTGATGAAAGAACGGTTGATACTCATGTAAAAACTCTTCGTAATAATTTAGGTAAATATCGTGATGTTATAAAAACCGTTCGAGGAATGGGGTATAAGTTCGATGTTAAAGAAAAAGGTTAGTAGCATTAATTTTAAAACATTGTTATATTTAGTTATATTTAGTGTTACTATTCTTTTGTTACTTTTATTTTCTCAAAATATTTTACTTAAATTTTCTTATGAACATTATCAGGAAAATAAAATAAAAAATATTGTTAATGAAATTCGGGAATTTACTCCAACTGAATTAGTAACAGAATTAGAAACTATGGCTTATAATAATAGTGTTTGTATTCAATATACTCTTAATTCTGGAGATAAGATTTTGTATAATACCTTGATGGTTGGATGTGGGTTGAATAAAAATAATAGTCAGATCACGGATCTTATGAATGAAGCGATGGAAAGTGATAAAGATACTTCGAATATTAAATTAATTAATAGTGTTAGTGAAACAAAAGCATTACTTTCTGGTATACGGGTGGATGATGGATATGTTTTTGTTTATTCGAATCTAGAAGATATTGATGGAGCTAATATTGTTCTTAGAGGACAACTTATTTATATTACCATTATTATTATTGTTCTAGCATGTTTTATTTCTTATTTTCTATCTATTAAGATTACGAAACCAATTACAAATATAACGAAAAAAGCGAAAGAACTTGGTGAAGGAAGATATGATATTGAATTTGAGAGAAGTGATGTATTAGAAATAGATGAACTTGCTAATACGCTTAATCATGTAGAAAAAGACTTATCTAAAATTGATGAATTAAGACGGGATTTAATGGCAAATGTTAGTCATGATTTAAAAACACCACTTACCATGATTCGAGCTTATGCGGAAATGGTTCGAGATATTTCTTATAAAGATAAAGAAAAGATGGATAAAGATTTGAATATTATTATTGAAGAAACGGAACGTTTAAATGTTTTAGTTAATGATATTTTGGATCTATCAAAAATGCAAGCGGATGCGGATACACTTACTATTCAAGAATTTGATTTGTGTGAAGTCATTCATGAGGTTATGAAGCGTTATGAGATACTTAAAACAACAGAAGATTATGAGTTTATTGTAACATTACCAGAAAAGGCAATGGTTAAGGCAGATCGTAGTAAAATCATGCAAGTTATTTATAATTTAGTAAATAATGCTATCAATTATACTGGTGATGATAAAAAAGTTTATGTTACTTTAACGGAAAACAAGAAAGAATATTTGTTTGAAGTTCGAGATACTGGTAAGGGTATTAAGAAAGAAGAAATACCATATATTTGGGATAAGTATTATAAGAAAGATAAGAAACATCAAAGAAATGTGGTGTCTACTGGTATTGGTCTTTCTATTGTTAAAGAAATCCTTTCAAAACATAAATTTGATTATGGAGTTAAAAGTGTAGCTAAGAAAGGTTCAACATTTTACTTTAAAATAAAAAGGTAGTGTAAACCCTTTAATATTCACTAAAATTACACAAAAAGAACACATTTGTTTAGTATACTGATATCATGAAAGGAGAAGTGATAGGTAGAATACAAAAAAACATACACACTTTATAAACCTATACAAGAAAAATAACATATAAACTCAAACTCACACTTTTTTAAAAGGAAGGATATCACTTCCTTTTATTTTTTTTATTATTAATTCCTTCATTTTTTCTTATGATATCCACAAAAATTTCACAAACCTTTAGTATACTGGTATCATGAAAGGAGAAGTGATAGAAATAGAATATTAAAAAAACATACACACTTTATAAACCTATACAAGAAAAATAACATATAAACTCAAACTCACACTTTT
>JAGHGS010000177.1 GCA_017888105.1 Bacilli bacterium | reverse complement strand
TTGCTAGACATCCTCGAATGCATGTTTATTTGGAAGTGAAAGAAAATGTTCCAAAAATGTCAATGATGCGTTTAAAAGTATTTGACAAAAATGATTATTTGTAGTATCCTTTTGTAGATGCAAAAATTTGAAAATTATGAGGTGGAATAAATGAAAAAAGAAAATACTGTTGTTCTTACCCCAGAAGGGTATTTAGAATTAGAAGCAGAATTAAATGATTTAAAATTAAATAAGAGACCAGAAGTGATTAATGCGCTTAAATATGCTCGTTCTTTAGGCGATTTATCTGAGAATGCGGATTATGATGCAGCGAGAAATGAACAAGCTCAACTTGAAAGCCGTATTAAAGAATTAGAGTACAAACTTGAACATTGTGAGATTATTGATAATAAGGATAAAAATGTTGCTAATGTTGGTTCAACTATTGTTATTGAATATGAACCTGGTGATGATGAAGAATATAAGATTGTTGGTTCTTTAGAGGCAGATCCTTTTAATAATAAAATTTCGAATGAATCTCCAATTGGAAAAGCCGTAATTGGTCATAAGGCAGGAGAAATTATTTCTGTTGAGAGTCCGAATGGAGCTTACGAAGTAACTCTTAAAAGCGTAAATTAAGGAATATTTTGGCTTGGTATGAATCTATCATCTTGTACGAAGGATGAATTATCTTCTTTGGATCATTTGCATATTTATGAACAAGCCCTTGATATTGTTTTAAATCCGAGGTTTTCGATTTTTCATTCTAAAAACGATTGCTATGTTATTATTGGATATGAGTCTGATCATACTTTTTATAATAGAGGGAAATTGTTGTGTGGAATTGTAGCAATAAAAAAGGAAATTTTGGATGATCGGGTTGTTTATTTAGAAAAATTAATCCTTCCTTTTTCTAGTAAAATTTTGTTTGCAAAGTTTGATTTAAATGATCATCAAGTAAATGTTGCTTTTTGTTCTTTAGATGGCATAAAAAAGCAATTATTGGATATAAAAGATGGAAATCTTTTTATTGAAGATTTAAACGATTTATTGGATGAAAATTATCCAGTAATTGAGTTTACGAAAAAATTTCATGTATCTTGTGAAGTTGAATTACCGCTGATGCAAAAATAATTTGTATTTTTTAAAATTATATGTTATAATGTTTGAGACCCAAGAAAATATAATCCGCTGATTTAATTATTATGATTATAGGTTAATATATAAATAGAGAGGATGTGTAAGATATGGCTAATTTAGTTGATAAGATTAATGAACGTCATATTAGACGCGACATACCTGAATTTCGTGTTGGAGACACTGTACGTGTTGATGTATGGGTTAAAGAAGGAAAGAAAGAGAGAATCCAAGCTTTTGAAGGCTTAGTAGTTGCTAAAAAAGGTAGTGGAGTATCTGAGACTTTTTCAGTAAGAAAAAAATCAGGTGGAATTGGAGTAACTCGTATATTTCCAGTTAATGCACCTACAATTGACAAAATTGTCGTTGTAAGAAAAGGCTTAGTTCGACGTGCGAAACTTAACTTTATTAAAGGTATGCGTAAGGAATATCGTGTTAAAGAAAGAAACGATAGCGTTAAGGGCGAATAACTCATAATAAATATGAGTTTTTTCTTTGGGAAAAAGATTGAAGAAATTAAAAAAAAGTGATACTATATTTTATGTGTATATAGGAGGATAAAAGATGAAGATTCTAAAGAGCTTAGTTCCTTATATCATTATTATTGTTGTTGTGGTTTTTGTTCGAACTTTTATTATTACACCAGTTAAAGTAAATGGCAATTCCATGTATCCAACGCTTGAAGGAAATGAAATTATGCTTTTAAATAAACTGAGTGATATTGATCGCTTTGATATTATTGTTGTAAAATTAGAAGAGGAAGATAGTGAATTAATTAAAAGAGTTATTGGGCTTCCTGGGGAAACTATTGAAATTAAAAATAATGAAATTTATATTAATGATGAATTGTTAGATGATCCTTATGGATATGGTATTACTTATAATATTGATCCAATTACATTGGGAGAAGACGAATATTTTGTTTTAGGAGATAATCGGATTATTTCGCTTGATAGTCGTGCTTTTGGAACTGTTCATCGTAGTGAAATTAAGGGAGCAACAAATTTTATTATGTATCCTTTTGGAAAAATTGGGAAAGTAGAATAATATTTTCTCTTTTTTTATTTTTTTTGAAAAGGAAATATGATATAATTGTTACAGGATATGTAAGCGTAAACATGTTTAATCGTTCATTTTTCTTTAGAAAATTATGGTCAATGTTTTTTTATTAAAAAATATCAAGAATTATAAAAATAATTATTCATGATTATATAAAAAGAGGTGAATATATAGATGAAAAATACAGTTATTCAAGTTCAGGATATAAAAGTCAATATAGCAAATATAAATAATAACGATTATATTTGTATTTCTGATTTTGCAAAATTTAAAGATTGAAAATCGGTTTCAGATGCTATTAAAAATTATATATTACCTGATGATGTTATGTGACAATGTGTGGTATAAATTATACGAGAATATAATGTAATGCTAATGGCAAAAATAATAATTAATAATCTTTGTTTTAAGTAAACTGAGACTTTTATTTAGAAAGAAGGTGTAATTTATGAATGGAAAAATAAGAAATGATAATGACTCATTACAAACGACAACACATGATTTTTTAATATATAAAGATGGAAATGATAATGTTAAAATTAGTGTAATGTTAATTAATAATGATTTGTGGTTAACACAAGGCCTGATTGCAGAATTATTTGATACTGCTAGAAGTACAATTACAGACTATATAAATAATATTTTAAAAGAAGGCAAACTTAATGAAGAGACTTCCGTCGGAATTTCCGACATAAGTTCTGGGGGAAGAAAACCTAAAATATATAATTTAGACATGATTATTGCTGTTGGTTATCGTGTTAATTCAAAGAAGGCAACAAATTTTAGAATTTGGGCTACAAAAGTTTTAAAAGAATATATGATTAAAGGTTTTGCTATGGATGATGAAAGATTAAAAAATCCAAATTATATATTTGGTGAAGATTATTTTGAGGAAATGTTAGAGCGTATTAGAAATATTCGTTCTAGTGAAAGAAGATTTTATCAAAAAATCACTGATATGTATTCTTCATGTAGTGTTGATTATGACAAAGATTCAGAAATAACAAAAGAATTTTTTAAAACTGTACAGAACAAGTTGCATTATGCAATAACTGGTCAAACAGCAGCTGAAATTATATATAATAGAGTTGATTCTGATAAAGAGCATATGGGCTTAACTAACTGAAATGATAGGGAATGGAAGTGGTAAAAATGACAAATATTAATTGGTATCCAGGACATATGGCGAAAGCTAAGAGGTTAATGCAAAAGGAGTATAAACACATTGATGTGGTTTATGAATTAGTTGATAGTCGTATTCCTAAATCTAGTAAAATAGCCAATATTTATGATATTATTGGAAATAAACCCAAAATTCTTATTATGACAAAGAAAGATTTAGCAGATGAAGAGATGGCTTTAAGATGGGTTAAATATTATGAGAATTTAGGGACAAAGACTTTACTGGTTGATTTAAATAAAGAGGAAGATATCTTAAAGATTGTGAGTGTTACGCATGAACTAGCTCGAGAGCTTCAAGAAAAAAGAGAAGAAAAAGGTTTGATGAAGAAAGATGTTCGTGTTTTGGTTGTGGGTATTCCAAATGTAGGAAAGTCTACCCTCATTAATAAAATGGTGGGAAGAAAAGTAGCAGAAGTAGGAAACCGGCCAGGAGTAACAAAAGGGCTTGTTTGGCTTAATACAAAACATAATATTATTTTACTTGATACTCCAGGTATTTTATGGCCTAAATTAGAACAACAAGAAGTAGCTTTAAATTTAGCTAGTTTTAGTGCAATTAAGACGGAAATATTAGATGAAAATGAAGTGGCTGTTCATATTTTAAAGAAATTAAATAAGTATTATCCCGATAAATTAAGAGAAAGATATGGTGTTATGCCAAATCCAGTGGAACTTGATATTGAACTTGCTTATGAAGTGATTGCTAAAAGTATGGGGGCAATTCGTGGTGGAGAAATTGATTATGAACGAGTTAGTAATAAAATTATTAATGATATAAAAGGAGAATATATAAAAGGAGTCGTATTTGATCATGAGTTCTAATTTACTTAAATATGAACGGGAATTATATAAAAATAATATTACTTTAATTGCGGGAGTTGATGAAGCAGGACGAGGACCTTTGGTAGGACCGGTTGTTGCAGCGGCTGTGATTCTTCCAAAAAATTATCATTTGGAAGGTCTTAATGATTCGAAGCAATTATCTGAGAAGAAAAGAGAGGCTTTTTTTCAAATTTTACAGAAAGAAGCAGTAAGTATTGGAGTCGGTATTGTTAGTGCGGAAGAAATTGATCGTATCAATATATTAGAGGCAAGTAGAAAAGCTATGTATATTGCTTTAGAAAATTTATCTATTCCGCCAGAATATATTTTGAGTGATGCAATGAGTTTAAATGATATTGATATTCCATCTCGTCCAATTATTCATGGAGATGCTCTTTCTTTATCAATTGCTGCTGCTAGTGTGATTGCAAAGGTGACAAGGGATCATATTATGTATGAGTTCGATCAAAAATATCCAGAGTATCATTATAAAAAAAATAAAGGTTATCCAACTAAAGAACATTTGGAATTAATTAAAAAATATGGTATAACTAAAGAGTATCGGATGACGTTTAAACCGGTTAAATACGTTTTGGAGGAGTTAAGTAGTGAAGAAAATAAAGAAGTTGTGGGCTAGCAGAGTATTTCATAATTATTTTTTATTGCTAGTTTCCTTTTTGCTATTAGAAATTCTTTTTCATCTTATTGATGGTATATCTATATTTAGTGTCGCTAGTTTACGAGTTTTTTTAGGACTTAATCTTGTGGCTTTATTTTTTGGCTATCTTTTTTCTTTTTTACCAAGATTACTTACTAAAATACTTAATTTGATTCTTGTATTTATTGTGACGATTTATGGAATTGCAGAATTAGGTTTTCATAATTTTTTAGGGGTTTATGCAAGTATTAGTACAAATACTCAGTTGGGAGCTGTTTCTAGTTATATTAAAGATTTTTTAGCTAGTTTTGAATGGACTTTTTATTTGATGGTCATTCCTTTTTTCTTGTTGCTTATTTATTATATCTTTCTTGATAAAAAAGTTTGTTTAAAAATGCCAAAAAAGAAATTGACTCATCTTGTAGTTTTAATGAAAATGGTTCCTGTTTTTCTTCTTGTTTTATTAGGACTACTTTATTGTGTTACTTTAAAAGTACCATTTATGCAAGATAAATATCAAGCGATCAGTACTTATGAGTTGTTTAAGAAGCCGACAAATGCGAGTTTGGTTGTTCGTAATTTTGGGTTTACTTTCTATGGAATTTTAGATATTAAAGAATATTTTTTCCCTGGAGAGTCTTTTTCTAGTATCGAACTTGATCCAGATGATTTAGAACCGGATCATGGTGATGATCCAGAGATCGAAAAGGTGAAATATCATTCGAATATTAATAATACGACTTGGCTTGATCTTATTAATAATGAGAAGGATGAAGAATTAAATGCTTTAAATAAATATTTTATTAGCAATACTGCAACAACAACGAATGAATATACTGGTGTATTCGAAGGAAAAAATTTAATTGTTATTATGGTAGAGTCTGGAAATGAAATTATGTTAAATGAAGAGTATTATCCAAATATTCATCGTTTAGTTGAAAATGGACTTCATTTTACCAATAATTATTCACCTCGAAATATTTGTAGTACTGGAAATAATGAGATGAGTGCTATTATAAGTTTGTATTCTATTAATAATAATTGTACAGCAAATGTTTATCAAAATAATACTTATTTTGAAAGTATTTTCAATTTATTTAATAATAAAGGATATATTACTAATAGTTTTCATGATTATTATGATTGGTATTATGATCGGAGTGTAATTCATAAAAATATGGGTAGTGGTACTTTTTATGATGCGGTTGATTTGGATTTAGATTTTAGCTATAATTATCCTGCTTATGATACTTGGCCTAGTGATGGGGAATTGATGGAACAATATTTAAAGATTATTGATCAGAATGGAGTCGATCAACCATTCATGAGTTTTATTACCACAGTTACTTCACATATGCCTTATAATATGTCTAGTAAATATGGAGATATGTATATGGATTTGTTTCCAGAAGATTATTCGATGGAGCTTAAAAGATATATGTCAAAATTAAAAGTGGTTGATCAAGCAATCGGTATTTTACTTGATGGATTAGAAGAACGAGGTATTTTAGATGATACTGTAATTGTTTTATTTGGTGATCATTATCCTTATTCGATTGATACTGAGAAAATTAATGTTGCCTTAGAAAATGATTTAAGTGTTGATAATAATGCCGATCGGATTCCTCTTATTATTTATAATAGTGAATTTGAGAGTCAAGAAATTGATACTTATACTAGTTATATTGATATTTTACCAACAGTTGCCAATCTTTTTAATTTAGATTATGATTCAAGGCTTTATATGGGAACGGATGCTTTAAGTAAAGAGCATGAATCTTTGGTTATTTTTATTGATGGATCATGGAAAAATGAAAATGCTTTTTATAATGCGAGTACAAATGAAATCCATTATTATACAAATAATACGTATACTGATGAAGAAATACTTGCAATTAATACTGAAGTGAGGTTAAAATTAGAAATGAGTGGTTTAGCAATTCGTAAAAACTACTTTCGTTATTTAGAGAAAGCTTTAAATAACAATCATACCACTTCCGAATAGAAAGGAAATATTATGAGTGAATTAGTTATCGTTGAGTCACCAGCGAAAAGTAAGACAATAGAAAAATATTTAGGTAGTAATTATCATGTTGTATCTAGTAAAGGACATATTAGAGATTTAGCCACTACTGGTAAATATGGTCTTGGAATTGATATTGAAAATGGGTTTAAACCAAATTATATTCCTATTAAAGGAAAAGGTCGCGAGATTGCTGCTTTAAAGAAAATGGCAAAAGCAGCGGATAAAGTAATTCTTGCTACCGATCCAGACCGAGAAGGGGAAGCTATATCTTGGCATTTATATGATGAACTTGGTTTAGATGAACAAAAAAGCGAGAGAGTTGTATTTAATGAGATTACCAAAGATGTTGTTATTGATGCAATTCATCATCCTCGAAAGATTGATATGGATTTAGTGAAAAGTCAAGAGACAAGAAGAATGCTTGATCGGATTATTGGTTTTCGTCTTTCAAAACTTATGCAGAGAAAAACAGGAGGAAAAAGTGCCGGAAGAGTTCAAAGTGTTGCTTTAAAACTTATCGTTGATCGAGAAAGAGAAATTCTTGCTTTTGTTCCTGAAGAGTATTGGACGATTGAAGCAGATTTTAAAACTTTTAAAGCAAGTTTAGAAAAATATCAAGGTAAAAAGATTGAAATTAAAAATGAAGAAGAAGCGGATGAAATATTAGGTAAATTATCTTTATCTTTTAAGATTAAACATGTAGAAGAAAAAGAAAAAATGAAAAAGCCTAAAGATCCTTTTCGTACTTCTACTTTGCAACAAATGGCAGCGAATCGTCTTAATTTTTCATCCAGTAAAACCATGCAAATTGCTCAAAAACTATATGAAGGTATGAATATAGGAAGTGAAACGGTTGGTTTAATTACTTATATGCGTACCGATTCTACAAGACTTTCTGATGTATTTGTGAGTGATACAAAAAATTATATTAAAGATAAATATGGTAGCGAATACGTAGGAAGTGTAAAATCTAGTAAAGAACCTAAGGGAGCACAAGATGCTCATGAGGCAATCAGACCAACGAGTATTATGCGTACGCCAGAATCTATTAAAGAGTATTTAAGTAATGATGAATATAAATTATATCGTTTAATTTATATTCGAAGCTTAGCTTACTTAATGAGTAGTGCGAAAACGTTAGCAACAACGGTTGATTTGGAGAATAATGGATATTTGTTTAAAGCTACCGGAAGTGTTTTGAAATTTGATGGATATTTAAAAGTTTATGGTGAATATGAAGATAGTGAAGATGTGATTCTTCCTGATTTTAAAAATTATAATAGCGATGAGGTTGTAGCAGATAAAATAGAAAAATTTCAACATTTTACAAAACCAGCACCAAGATATACAGAAGCAAGTTTAATTAAAGAAATGGAGTCTTTGGGGATTGGTAGACCTAGTACCTATGCAACGATTATGAAAACGATTCTTGATCGTGGTTATGTTAAGCTTGAAGATAAAAAGTTTTATCCAACCGACATTGGTTTTGAAACAACGGATAAATTACAAGAATTTTTTAGTAATATTGTAAATGTAGAATATACGGCAAATATGGAAACGGAACTTGATGAAATTGCGGATCATAAAATTAATAATATTCTTGTTTTACAAAAATTTTATGATGAGTTTGCTCCTTTGGTTGAAAAAGCATTTAAAGAAATGGAGAAAAAAGAACCAGAAAAAACGGGAGAGATTTGTCCGGAATGTGGCAATGATTTAGTTGTTCGTAAAGGAAAGTATGGAGAGTTTGTTGCATGTTCGAATTATC
>JAGHGS010000022.1 GCA_017888105.1 Bacilli bacterium | reverse complement strand
TGATAGTACTATTACTTCCTGTTCCATGTTGACTATCTGTAGTATATTTTAATCCTACATATTCACTTCTATCATAATTAGGACTAGCATTAAATGCACTTGTTTGTAATTGGGTACCTGTTCCTGTGGTATTTGGACTGGTTCCTTGGTATATCATTCGAATACTTCCATTTCCATTAATTCTTATTATTCGCCAATAAAAGCCTGCCCATTTTACCCAGTTATCTGTTGGATTTCCTGCAAAGTAATATACTTCTCCATCATTATCATACTGATTACTATTCGCAGATTTATAAATTACTCCTGTAGTGTTACCTGTTACTTTAGTTGATGTTGTGAATGGGAATGTCCTCGTTTTTACTGTTGAGTAATTTGCTAATATAGTATCACTTGCCGATACTTGTTCTTCAAAATATAATGTACACTTTGTTCCTTTAGTAGTATATGGACTAATGCTTAATCCTCCAGTTTCGCTGTCATAGCTAATTGTTAAATCAGATATTTCACTTCCATCTTTATAGGTACATGTACTTTGGGTTGTATCCAGTGTATAGGTTTTACTGCTATCGAGTTTATCTGCTTCCTCTCCATCAATATATAATCCTATTATATTTAAATCTGGTAATGAGTAATTAATCGTTCCATTAACTAAAGGAATACTTTGTGTAACTCTATATTTTGCTCTTGTAAAGTTTAGTATAATTGCACTTATTATTAGGACTGCTACTACTCCTATGATAATATTTCTTTTCAAATGACTTTTCTTTAGAGTTTGAAACTCCATATAATCCCTTCTTTCATCCTCGATATTACCATATCTTCCACCTACTTTCATTCCATTCGACAAAACATATCAAAACATTCTAATATTTTTATCATGTAATTATCTACTATATATTTCTAATATACAGTATTATTGAATAAAAATCAATATATTTTTCAATATTTCAGTCAATATTTTTCTCTAATAAATTTAAATGCGATAATCTGTTTGTGGAGAAATAATATGAATTATGGAATGAAATTAAAAGATTTAAGAGACCTTTATGAAATAACTCAAGAAGATATTGCCAAAATTTTAAACATTGCTAGAAGTACTTATAACCAATACGAGCAACAATATGATATTATTCCAATAAAACATTTAAATCATTTATGCAATCATTTTAGAATATCTTTTGATTATGTCTTTGATTTTACAGAATTAAAAAGATATAAAGATGAAATAAATGAAATAGACACTAAAATAAGTGGTAAAAGATTAAAAGAACTTAGAAAAGAATTTAAATTAACACAGGACAAACTTGCTAAAAAATTAAATATAGCAAACACAATTATTAGTGAATATGAAAGAGGACACTATCCCATAAGTACTGCTACACTTTATTCTTTAAGTAATTTATTCTCAATATCAAGTGATTATCTTTTAGGAAAAACAAGTAAAATAAAATATTTAGAAAAGAAAGAAGAGAAAGAATTAATTGGTTAAATTCTTTCTCTTTTATTTATAATACTTTTGATTTTTACTAGTTGGTTTATCAGGAATAGTCATTTTAACCAAGCCAATTTCCATTGCTGGATTTAAATAACTATTGCGGAATGTTTCTTTCGATTTTATACCTAAGCGAACCATAATTTCTCGTGATGTCATAGGAAAATCCATCATTGCATCCAAAAGCTCTCTCACATTCTGATTTACTCCATCTATATTTGATTGTGAAATAATTTCTTTTAAAGATTCATCAATCATGTGTAACATGAATTCAACAAATAAAGTAGAATTGCCAAGATGATTGCAAGTATCAATCACCTGATAATATTCTTCTTGATATTTTTTTATTTGTGTTTCAATGGGCATATAATAAAAGATATCTTTCCAATGACCTAAAATAACCGTTTGCCAAAGCCTAGCCATTCTACCATTACCATCTAAAAAAGGATGAATAAAAACAAATTCATAATGAAAAACACTAGACAAAATAAGTGGTGATAATTCCTCTTTGTTTTGTTCCATCCACGAAAACAAATCATTCATAAGTGAACTTATCATATCCGGACCTGGAGCCATAAAAATACATTTTTCACCATCAAAAACCCCTTCACGCCCTAAACGATATTCTCCCGAATTTTCTATCAGCAATGACATCATTTCTTTATGTACCCTTTTTAAATCCGTAATACTATAAGGATTAACCTGTTCCATCATACCATAAGCACGATTGGCATTTTTTACTTCTTCAATTTCTTTTTTAGGGCCAATTACCACTTTTTCATTAATAATATCTTTCACTTGCCCTAAACTAAGAGAATTAGCTTCTATTGCCAAAGAAGAATGGATTGAACGAATACGATTATTCTTTCTTAAAATAGGCATTTTACTTAAACTTTGATAAGAATTCATTTCCCCGATATTTTCCATAATACTAGATACATATTCTAGCATCTTATTCGTTATCGTAAATGGTGGAATATATCCCATAAAATCACCAACCCTAACAACATAATTGTATCATATTGGGTCTATTATTTCAATTATCTTGCTTAAATCTTACTTAATATCTTGCTTAAATTAAATTAAGTAAGATTATTGATGAACTAATAAATCTTGATCATCAGTTTTTAACTTATCCACTTCTACTCGATTAATAGAATCAAATCTCTTAGTTATTTTATCACTAGTTGTATTAAGCTCTTCTACACTCTTACTAACAGTATTAATATTCCTTGCCAGTTTATCCCAACGTTCCCTATATCTTGCAAATTCAATAGATAATTTATTCAATTCATCATGAATAATTTTAGCATATTTATCTCGTTCCATATTCTTTAAAATCATTTCAATAATCGTTAAAGTACTCATTAAAGTAGTAGGACTTGTAATCCATACTTTTCTAGCATATGCATAATTTAAGATATCATTATGATATGCATTTACTTCTGCAAATATTGCTTCCGCTGGTAAAAATAAGATTGCTTCATTACTAGTTTCACCAGGTATAATATATTTACTTGCTATCGCATCAATATGCTTTTTAAAATCGATTTTAAATTGTTTTTCTGCAACTAATCTTTCTTCTTTACCCAAATTCTTATTGGTCATTTTCTCATAATTTTCTAAAGGAAATTTGGAATCAATCGCAATCGTCCCAAGTGGTGCTGGAGCATACAAAATTGCATCTGCAATAGAACCATTACTCATTTTATGTTGTAAATCATAAATACCAGTATTGGTACTACCAAAAGCATTTTCTAAAATAAATTGAAGATTCACTTCACCAAAAATACCTCTTGTCTTCTTATCCGTTAAAATACTTTGTAAGGAAACAATATCTTCCCCTAAACCATCAATTTTCTTTTGTGCTTCATCAATTTTTGATAAACGTTCTAATACATTAGCAAAAGTCTTATTCGTTTTCTCCAAATTTTGATCAAGTCTTTCTGTCACTCGATTATTAATCTCTGAAAGTTTTCGATCAACCTTTTCATCTAATGTATCGAAATCTTTTCTTAAATCATTTGTAAAATTAACTTTAAACTCTCCTATTTCTTTTACTAAAGATAATTCTAATTTACTTAACCGATCCGTCACTTCCAAATTATTATTCTTTTTAAATAAATTAGCAATTAACAAAAGAATTGCAACAACAAGTAATCCAACAATAACATATTCCATTCTAATACCTCTATTCTATTTTAATTTTTTTACTAACAATTTTACTTATAACATATGCTATAGCAAGTAAAATACCAACTCTTACTAAATATATTGGATTTTTAATACTTTCTATTAAACTAACTCCTACAAAACCCCAAAAATAAACTAAAAATATCTTTCCAATTAAAAGTGCTCCTAAAAATTTTTTATAACTCATTTTCGATAAACCTGCTGCAATATTTACTAAGAATGCTGGTGTAAAAGGAATCGCAATAATTGTAGTTAATTGTTCAAATTTTAAATTTGTAATAATATCAATTGTCTTCTCACTAATAAGTCCTTCTTTTTTTATCCTTTTAAAAAGCCATGTTTGCACTTTACAACGAAATAACAAAAAGGATATAAAACACCCAATACAAGTAAAAATCCAAGATATAATAAATCCTAAAATATTACCAAAAGCAAGAAAATTTAAAGTAATAAAAACAAAGAGTGGCAATACTGGAACCATAGATTCAATTAAAATAAAGAAGCATCCTACAATGGGCCCCCAAACACCTAATCCTTGTAATGTTGTATTGATAAATGTATCTATTGCATCAAACATAATAAATCACATTACTATTATAATACATTTAAAAGAAAATTACACTCTAAATCAAATTAGAGTGTAAACAAAAATTAAAAAATTAAATTAATAATGAAACATAAAACAATTCCAACACTTAAAGGGATAACAACACTTAGAAAAGTATAAAAC
>JAGHGS010000176.1 GCA_017888105.1 Bacilli bacterium | reverse complement strand
TCAAAAATAGCGAAAACTTTAAATAATACTTTCTCCTTATAAATAATATATTTTGAAATTAGGTACAATCAATTTATACCAAATTTTTCGTAATCTCTAAATTTAGTATAAATTGCTATACATTTTACCATATTTATTGAAAAATAAATATATTGTTATTAAAAAAATCAACCAAATTAAGGTTGATTTTCGTTTTCGTTATCTGGTTTTGTTGATTCACTAGACTCAGAATTATCATTTTCTTCATTATTATCATCACTAGGTAATATATCATCTAATGGATTATCATCTTCATTATCTGATCCATTTCCATCACTTGGTTTGTCAGTTTCATTATTTCCTTCTTCTTCATTTGGTGGAATTGGATTATTGTTGGTACTAATACTATTAATGTAGATCGTTAATTCACTTACATTGTTTAGTAGTATTCCATCTGATATACTTTGATTAGAAATTAGTCCTGGAGTAATATTTGGATTATAGTACGAACTTGTTTCATCTACAAATTCTTTATGTAGTGTTATATTATGACTTGTTGCCCAAGCTTCTACTTCACTAACGCTTTTTCCTACAAAATTTGGCATAGTTTCAAGTCTATTACCAGTCGTAATACCTTGACCAGTAACTTTTGTTGTGTATTCTTCATTGGCATCAAAACTAAATGTTTTTGTCATTTCGTGATTTGCTAGTTCTAAATTTTCTTTCATTAGTTGTGTTATTGCTTCTAGTGATCCAGAATAATAGCCAATTGCTGAGGTAAATGAACCATTATTACTTAATCTTACTGGTAAACTATAATATTCTAAATACGTTTTTTCAATGGTTAAGAATGATTCATCTTTTAGTGAGTTACTTATCATTGATTTAAGGACTTCATAGAATGATAAGATTTGTTTGCTAGACATGTTTGTTGTTATGTTTTTTGTAACGGCATTTAATATTTCTTCTATTTTGGATAAGTTTTCTGCATTCGCAGCTTTTTTAGCAATTGCTTCAACTACTTGTTGTTGATGTCTATTCCGGTCAATATCGCTTTGTAAATATAAGTGTCTACATCTTGCATATGCTAAAGCTTCTTCTCCGTTTATTGTTTGAAGTCCTGGATCTAAGTAAATCATTCCGTTTGCGCTTGTATCTCGATCACTGTTTTGTTCACAGAATCTTCCGCCACAGTTTACACCATGGTTGTAATTGAAATCTGGAGCTTCAATATCAACTTCAATTCCTCCTAGAGCATCTACTAAATCCACCACACCTTTAAAGTTTATTTTTATATAGTAATCAATGGTAATATCTGTAAATTGTTCAACGGTGTTAATTACACAACTTGTTCCATAAGCTGCACTTGAATTGATTTTAGCGTATCTATTATGATTGCATGCGATTGGTACATAAGTATCTCTTGGAATAGAAAACATAGTAGCATTTAGCGTTTTGGGATTAAAAGTGATTAACATTAGGGTATCTCCATTAAAAGCCGCATTGGCATTTAAACCATCTATTTCACTATCAACACCCATTAATAGAATGCTAAATGGTTCGGTTAATTTTTTGTTACTTACTAAAGTTGTATCTTGATTTTCCATTTCTTCACTATATTTATAAGCAACCGTTGTATTTTTTAGTTCTTCAAAAGATTCTTCACTACCAAAAATGGTTTGATAATTTGGATTTAAGAAGATACCGTCTACTTCACCATTTAACAAATCAAAAATCATTTCATAATAGCTAGAATATTCTACTACTTCATTTTTAGTTAAACCTTCTTTTTCAATTAATTTTTTTGCTAAAACATTTCCTTCAATATCATCACTATTATTAATCATCCCAAGAATACTATCATCTGTTATTTCGGTATTGTTTAATACGACTAAATTGGTAGTATAAGTAATGTATTTTTTTTCGGTAATATCATTAATACCCGTATATAATATATCAATATAGTAGTTAGCGAAACTAAAGATAATAGCTAATATAATAGTTATAGCTGTTGTTATTGATATTTTTATATGTTTTTTAAGTATTAAATTGATTAAATTCCATAAAAAATAAACCAATAACCAAATTCCAAAAATGATAATTACAATTATTCTTATTGTAGTTTCAACTCCGGATAAACTCATTAAGTTTTTAATGAGTAAAATATAAGTAACTAAGTAAATTATAAAAGTAATTAAGTAAATACTTAAAAATACTTTATTTGTTTTTTTTATTTTATTAAATAATACTTTCATTGGCAACCCTCATTTTTATATTGTAACACTATCTATTATATAATATATTTTAATTACTTGCAAATTAAATATGCACTTTACATCATTTTACTGTATTTTTTTTTATATAGGTTGTGAATTTAGTGTAAATCGTTTATAATTATTATGATTAAATATAATAAGGAGGCAAATATGAGGAAAAGTTGTGTATTCGTTTTGGGATTCTTTATGTTTGTCTTTTTTTGCCTAACTTTGGATATTTATGCTAGTGGGGAATATGTTGTTTTTATGGATACCAATAATATTCGAAGTGGGCCTAGTACAAGCTATAAGGTATTGGGAACGAAGAATGTTGGTTCTATATATTATTTAAAATCATCATCTATTGTAAAAGATGAGAAACAAAATGGGACTTGTGATGCTGGATGGTATCAAATAGATTATGATGGACAAACTGGATATGTTTGTAGTGAATATGTTAGTGCTGTTTTAAATCCAGATGAAGAAACGACAGAACCTACTACAACTTGTGAGGCAGAAATGAAAGAAGCAGGATTTCCAGCTAGTTATTGGGATGGGTTATGTACTTTAAAAGAACAACATCCTAATTGGGTATTTCATGCGGTTCAAACGGGACTTGATTTTGAAACTGCAGTTAATCGTTTTACTTCTTGTGGAGATAGTTTGCTTCAGACTACTAATCCTGATTGGATTGATACAAGTTGTAGTTATACAGAAGGAAGTTTTGTATCTGTTAATCAAAAAGCAGTTGCTTATTATTTAGATCCGCGGAATTTTCTTAATGAAAGATATATTTTTCAATTTGAAGATAATCGTTATAATCCAGCATTAGAATCTCATTATGCTGATATTGCTAGAGTGATTGTTGATGGGGCACAATTTTATAAGTACCATAAAAATCTTGGATATGATATTTCTTATGATATTGCAGAGGGTGGAAAAACTTATAATGTAAGTCCTACTCATTTAGCTTCGAGGATGTATCAAGAACTTGGAACTTCTACTCGACTTAAAAATTTATATCAAGGTACTTTTGCCGGAGAAATTAGTTATGCTCCGATAAATCCAGCGACAGGGGATCACTATTATGATTTTAGAGGATATTACAATTTTTATAATATTGGTGTAACTGGTTTTTGTGTTAATGGTGGCGGTGGTGCTACTTATTGTGGACTTAATAAAGCGATTAGTCTAGGGTGGAATTCGGTAAATAAAGCGATTGTTGGTGGTTCGCAATTTCTTTATTCTGATTATATATCAGTTGGGCAATATACTTCTTATTTAGAACGATTTAATGTTGTTCCAACAAATAGTAGTAGTCTTTACATTCATTATTATATGGCAAATATGCAAGGACCATCTAGTGAAGCTTCTACTGCTTATAATGCTTATAAAGATTTAGGCTTATTGGATTTGGCATATAATTTTTATATTCCAGTTTATAATAACATGAATGCTTCTATTGATGATAGCCCAAGTGGACCTATAGATGGTGGTGGAGGTTCTAGTTCTAGTCCAAGTGATTCTCCAATAAATACTATTGTTACTTCTGCTGGTTATAAAGTATCTGGTAATTATATTAAAGGAATTAATCCTTTAACTAGTGCTAGTACTATTCAGGCTAATTTGGAAGCTATTGCAGGTACAGGAAATGTTCGGATTGAGAAGTCTAGTGAATCAAAAGATTATCTTGGAACGGGTTCTAAAATAACTATTACGAATAGTAGCGAAACAAAAACTTTTACAGTATTAGTTTATGGTGATACTTCAGGTGATGGAATAATTAATGCTTTAGATTTATTACAAGTTCAAAAACATATTTTAGGCGTTTCTAGTTTAAGTGGAATTGATAAAGATGCC
>JAGHGS010000175.1 GCA_017888105.1 Bacilli bacterium | reverse complement strand
TCAAAAATAGCGAAAACTTTAAATAATACTTTCTCCTTATAAATAATATATTTTGAAATTAGGTACAATCAATTTATACCAAATTTTTCGTAATCTCTAAATTTAGTATAAATTGCTATACATTTTATCATTTTTTTACTTGTTTTTAAATCCTTTTATTTGACTTCATTTTTGTTTTATAGTACTATTTAATTAGGATAAGTTTAAGGAAGTGATTTTAATGTGTGGAATTGTAGGATATGTAGGAAATAGTAATTGTGTACCAAAGCTTGTAAAAGGTCTTAAAACTTTGGAATATAGAGGATATGATTCAGCTGGGATCGCAATTTTAAAAAATGAGGAAATTTGGGTTGCTAAAGATAAGGGACGTATTCATAATTTAGAAGATATGATTGATTATAAGGATTTTGTTGGGACGATTGGTATTGCTCATACTAGATGGGCTACACATGGAATTCCTTCTAAAAATAATGCTCATCCTCATATGGATCAAAATAAACATTTTGCAGTAGTTCATAATGGAATAATAGAAAATTATTTGGAACTTAAAGAACAATTGATAATGCACGGATTTTCTTTTCAATCGGAAACGGATACTGAAGTTATTCCCATGCTAATGGAATACTATTATCAAAAAGATAACGATGTTTTTGAGGCTTTTAAAAATACTTTAAATGAATTAAAAGGAAGTTATGCAATTCTTATTATTACACCTCTTTTGCCTAATACGATTTTGGTTGCTAAAAAAAATAGTCCTTTGGTTGTTGGTAAGGGTAATGATGGTATTTATATAGCTTCTGATATTCCCGCTATTTTAGAGTATACTAAAGATTTCTTCTTTTTAGAAGACGAGGAAAAAGCGATTATTAATAATGATGTTACTTTTTATAATGAACATTTTCAAGAAATCACTAAGAATGCGAAATATATTGATTGGGAAATGGATGCAATTGATAAAAAAGGGTTTGAAGATTATATGTTAAAGGAAATACATGAACAACCAGAAGCTCTTGGAAATACCCTAAATGGAATTGTTGGTTTAGATAAAGCTGTTCGATTTGTTAATTTTTCTTTGGATAAAGAATATTTAGAACAGTTAAATCATATCTATATTGTTGCATGTGGTACGGCTATGCATGCTGGATTAGTTGGAAAGTATTCGATAGAAATGCTTTGTCGTATTCCAGTTGATGTAGAAGTTGCTAGTGAATTTCGTTATCGGAATCCTATTATAAATGCAAATACTTTATGTATTTTTATAAGTCAATCTGGGGAAACTGCAGATACGATTGCTGCTTTAAAACTGGCAAGAAAAAGACATGCAAAAACAATTGCTATTTCTAATGTTTTTGAATCTTCTATTACAAGAGAAGCAGATCATACGATTTACACTCATGCTGGACCAGAAATAGCAGTTGCTTCAACCAAAGCATATATTTCTCAAGTTGGCTTAATTGTTGCTTTCGCTGTTTATATGGCTGAAGTATTAGATAAAGAACTGGAACTTTGTCATGATATTCAAAAAGAATTGCTTGCTTTACCTAATTATATGGAACAAATTATAGAAAATAATGAACAATACTATGAACTTGCTAAAAAGATAAAGAATGAACATGATTTATTTTATATAGGTAGAGGTAATGATTATTATGTTGCTATGGAAGGTTCTTTAAAATTAAAAGAGATTTCTTATATTCATAGTGAAGCTTATCCAGCTGGAGAGCTAAAGCATGGTCCTATTGCTTTAGTTGAAAACGGAACTTTTGTTTTTGGAATTATTACAGACTCTAATATTTCTGAGAAAACTTTAAGTAATCTTGAAGAAGTTAAATCTAGAGGAGCTAATATTATTCTTATTACAAATCAAAATATTAAAAAAGAGCATGTAATTAATATTCCTAATGTTCATCCTATTTTGAGTCCTATTCTTTCTATTATTCCTTTACAATTTATTGCTTATTTTATTGCTAAAGAAAAAGGATTAGATGTTGATAAACCTAGAAATTTAGCAAAGTCAGTTACTGTAGAATAGAAAAAACGAGCTAAAATTAGTTCGTTTTATAATTTTAAGTATTTTTCTTTTCTTATTTTTTCATAAACCATTTTATCAAAATCTAGGCCAAACTTAATAGGCGTATGCGTAATAATGCCATCAAAAACCATATGATCTTTAAAAGGAAGAAGAGTTGTCTTAATAAACATTGGTAATTCATCAGGATCCATTATTTCATCAATATTACAATTTAGCCCTTTTATTCTATATATGCCATCTTTTTTCGTATCATATATTAAAGTGTAATTCCGTTCATACTTAGTAATTATAAGGTTCTTTCTTATACCTCTTTTAAATTCGTTTATTAATTTTAATTCTGTATTGTTAAATTGATATGGATTTTTAGAGATAAAGTCACTTATGATTTCTTCTTTGTTTTCCCATAAGTAATCAATAATATTAATAAGTATTTGAGGGTCTATATTTTTGGCATGATATATTTTCTTTATATTTTCATTAATATGATATGTGTTGTTAGTGTATTCTATTAGAGCCATATAAAGTTTATAGAACAAATCACACTCTTTCTTATTTAAATGGGCATTTGCTTGATGTTCATTGGGATTTTTTTTATGTAATTCTATTTCTTCGTCGTTTGCCTTTTCCCATTCATTATGAGTTAAGCCATTTAGAGCTCCTGATGGCATTTCATCCATCGCTTCTTTCATGATTTTTAAATTTTCTTCAGTGTAGTCATCTTCTAAAAGAATTTTCATACTCTCAAGAAAAATATCGTAATCTTCATTTAATAAAACTGTTAGATTAATTTGGTCTAATATTAATGGAAAATTATGATTTTTACTTAACTCTGTAAACATCTTTTTAACTTTTGGATTATTTACATTTACTTTGTTAAAAAATATATTTATATAATCATTTAAATCAATCATTTTACCAGCTGATTTGGCATATTCTTTTCTTTGTTCATCCAACTCATCCAAATAATCTTGATAGTCCCTATAATAATATTCGTTTACCCATTTTCCTAAAGAAGGCATATATTTTTGACATAGTCCTACATGATATTTAAATAGTTCACTATTATTTAGATATTTCATTATTTTTTCTTCACTTATTTCTAGCATTTGAGATAAAAAATGATATAGTACTTTATCATATATGCTTCCCATTACTTTAATGTATCCAATTGCTAAAGCATCTATTTTATCCTCTTCTTGTTTTTTATTCCAATCCACTTTTTTTAAAGCATTTGTAATAACTTTTTTGAAATCATCCATAATCGTAATAATAGGGCTTAAATAAATTAACAACTTATCTGCCAAACTGCATAAGTAAAAATAGTGATTTGGAACAAATTCGTACTTCCCATTTATCATTTCTTTTAAAATTTCTAATTCTTTAATGGTACATATACTGATGATTATCTCGGAATTACTATAAAATTCCTTTATTTCTTCAATCATTTTCTTTTTGGTTATTTTTTCATAGTCTTTTGAGAAATCTACTATTTTGTAGTAATAGTCTGCCACAAAATCTTTAGGGGCATGCCCTAAATACATATCTAAATTCATATTCATATTTTTTTACTTCCTCTCATAATAAAGTCAAGTATTTTCTATACAAAACTTTATAAAATTTTATTATTTTTTACTCAAACTAGTTATTTTACTAGTTTTTATCATTATTTTTATTAAATTTAAGCATAATGAAAACTGTTAACATAGGTATTTTTTAAAATTTTGTTAACTTAATTAATATATTTATAATTAAGTGGACTAATAGCCAATGTGTTTTTCATATATGCTTATCCTCTCATTTCATTCTGTATTGATAATCATTGTTATCTACCTCAACTCTTTAATACGGCATTATATGAAACTGGCCTTGGTGATTCTTTCTCTCTAGATCATGTCCTATGGAGGCGCTTACCAAATTCCACTTTCACATAATATCACTAATCTATTTCTAGTTTAGTGAATTAAAACTATAAATATTTATTTATAATCTTAACTCACCAAACTAGAATTAATGATATTATTAACTAAAATTTATGCAACTTTCTCTTATTGCTTTTTCTTCATCAAATGAATTTCCACTTTTTACTATAGCCATAAGTATATACATAAATTTTCTGATTATTGCATTTATTGAAACTAATTTTGTTAACGGATTAGTTCTTTCTGTGGTATAATAGTTATGCAATTGCAGGAAGAAATTATTTTTCCCTACGAGACAGATGCCAATTTGTTTTAAATTACGTCTTAATTTAGAGCGGCCTCGTTTGGAAATATGTTTCTTTCCTTTTTTTTGCCACTTGAACTTTCTTTAAGACTTAAACCACTCATCTTTAACACCTGTTTTGCGTGTTCATATTTTTTTAAATTTCCTGTTTCTGCAATAATTCCTATCATACTCATATATCCTATACCTGTTATTTCAACTGCTTTTTCGACATAGTCAATTTGACTTGCTAATTCTATTAATTCTTTTTCATATTCTTCTAACTCTTTAAGCATTTCAATAAATCTTTCGTATAGTCTTTTTATTTCTTTCTTTGTAAAAGCATCCGAACATATTCCATTACTTTTCTCACATAATTCTTTTAATTTCATAATGCTTTTTTTATTTGCACGACTATTATCTTTAATCATTAATTCAGTAAAATTTTCTAATGTCATATTTTTAATTTCATTAGGTAGTAACTGATTCTCATATATTGGTTTGATTCCAACAGAATCTATCTTATATACTTTTTCTACTTCTGGAAAATATTTATCATTCCATACATGAATTTTATTTCTTATTCGATTTATTTCTTTTTGAATATCTTCATAAATACTATATCCTGAATAAATATTTTGATATAATTCATCTCTTTCAATAGGTTTAACATATTTACCTTCACTAGTAAGCCTAGCAATTAATAATGCATCTTTTGGATCACTTTTAGTTGGATTTTGATCATGCATTTCCTTAGCTTGTTTTACTGTGTATGTAGGCATTAAAACCGTTTCTTGACCACAATCTTTAAAATATTTATCAATATTTAACCAATAGTGCCCTGTTGGCTCAAAAGATATAATTACATCTGTTTTATTTTCATTATACATCGCTGCTGTTATTTGACAACCTATTGCATCAAGATTTTCTGTTTTATCAAACCAAACTTTGTGATACACCTCCAATCCTCTGTAATCGCAGAATCTTGCACAACACTTTGTTTTTCCTATATCAATTCCACATATCAAAGTATCTGGTGTGATTCTTTCGATTTTTTCATTAACTCTCATAACATCATCCTCCTAGAATAATTTTATCAAATTTTGTATAACTTGACTTACCTAGTTTTTATTATAAGAGTCTTTCTTTTTAGATATAATATATTTTTGATTACTTGCGTTAATATGATTTTTATTTGTATACTCTAGTAAGTTCTTTTCAATTAATGGTTTGATTATTTTTTCTCTAACATATCGTCTGGATTTTAATCCTAATTC
>JAGHGS010000174.1 GCA_017888105.1 Bacilli bacterium | reverse complement strand
TGGCAGGGGATGAGAGAATCGAACTCCCAACTAAAGTTTTGGAGACTCCTATTATACCATTTAACTAATCCCCTAAATCTCCTAAGAGATAAATCAATTATAACATAAATAATTCCAATTTAAAAGTATTTTCATATAATAAATTAGGTGATTTTATATGTTAGTAAATTACACAACAAAAGAATTAGATCTTTTAGCTCGAATTATGCGTGCAGAAGCTCAAACAGAAGGAGACTTGGGTATGCTCATGGTAGGAAATGTTGTTGTAAACAGAGTAATTGCAGATTGCTATACTTTTAAAAACATTGATAATATAGAAGAAGCTATTTACCAACCAAATCAATTCGTAGGTACAAATTCCTCATTATTTTACGGATCAGCAACAACAGCAGAAAAAAATTTAGCTCAAAGGACTTTAAGAGGAGAATATTACTATCCTGCAACCCACTCTTTATGGTTTTATGCTCCTGGTTCCAACCGTTGTACTTCTACTTGGTATGATCAACCTCTGGCAGGCAAATACAAAAATCATTGTTTCTATCGACCAAAAAGTGGCGAGTGTCAAGAATTACTCTAAAAAGATCTATCACACTAGATCTTTTATTTTTTATCTGTAGAGCCAAAACCTCCAATCCGTTGTCCCTCTGCACAATCATCATCCACCAATAAATATTTTTGAAAAATGACTTGACCAATAACATCTCCCTTATGAATCATAATATCATGATCCAATACATTATAATATTGAAAATAAAAATGTCCATCATTATCTACATTACCATAATAATCTCGATCAATAATACCAATTCCATTTGACATTACCAAACCCTTTTTAGGTCCACTACTACGATTAATAAGCATAAAATATTCATCTTCCAAACAATATGCTTTTAAACCAGTCGGAATGAGAGTAGGTTTACACCCCAATTGATAAGGCGAAATTACAACATCTTCAGCAGCTTCTACATCATAAGCAGCAGAATATTTTGTTTTCCGAACTGGCAAATGAATATCTTTATCTTCATATCCTTTTACAACTTCAAATCCTCTAAATTTCATATACTATCACCAAGAGAATTATATCAAAAAAATAACTTAATAAAAAGTTATTTTTAAGGAATAATCAAAACTTGACCAATTGAAAGTAAATCATTAGATAAATTATTTGCTTGCTTTATTGCCCCCACACTTACCCCATAATTAGAAGCAATTTTCCATAAACTATCACCAGACTTTACCGTATAAGTTCTTGTAGTACTAGTAGTAGTTGGAATAACAAGCACCTCACCAATCGAAAGTAAATTAGAAGTTTTTCCATTTGCATTTTTCAAAGCATCCACCGTGATACCATATTTTCGAGCAATACTATATAATGAATCTCCACTTTTTACAGTGTAGGTATTTGATGGATTAGTTGGTGTAGTAGGAGTACTACTATTGCTAACATTTAAAACCTGACCAATACTTAAAACATCACTAGTTAATTGATTAAGTTGTTTAAGTTCATTAACTGTCAATCCATATTTACTCGCAATACTATACAATGTATCTCCAGCTTTTACGGTATAAGTATCAAGTGTAGCAGCATTTCCTTCATTAACCACTAATTTTTGACCAATAGATAAAGTATTATTTGTTAAATTATTTAATGCTTTTAATTCATCAACCGTCATACCATATTTATTAGCAATCGAATAAAGAGTATCACCACTTCGAACAATATAAATATTTTCATTTGGTGTCTCTGGTTCTTCTACCTCTGGAATAACAAGCACCTCACCAATAGTTAAAGTATTACTCGTTAAATTATTAACTCGCTTTAATTCATCTACACTAATTCCATACTCTTTAGCAATACCATATAAAGTATCACCTTTTTTTACGGTATAATAATTACCAGTAGTTCCCTCAGGAGCAGTGTAAGGAACTCCTATATAATTAGCCAAAGCTCGAACAACCGCTTCCGCAAGTTCCTCCCAATTATTTTTAATTTGATTAACATCATCCCCACTAGAATCAAGAAATCCATACTCCACAATAATGGATTCATTATTTGGAGTTTCCCTAAGCATGTAATAATAATCTTTACTAGAATTGCTTGGAAGTCTTCTTTGATAATATTTTCGAACATTTTGACCAGATTTAATAAACTCACTTGCTATTTTCTTAGATAAAGTATCACTGTTTCTTAAAGCATAAATAATTTCCGCTCCATCACCACCACCAGCATTAATATGATTAGAAACAAGAATAATATCGCTGCCCGGACCAAATAAACTTTGAGCAGTCTTAGGTCTTGTTGTTGAATCTAAAGTAACATCACTATCTCTAGTTAAAGCATTTTCAATTCCTAATTCTGAAAGCCGATTAGCCATATACTCACTAATCATTAAAGTATAATCCTTTTCAACAATTCCATTCGCACTAGCTCCCGGATCTTCTCCACCATGTCCTGGATCAATGACAACTTTTTTCGCCATAAACATCCTCCTCTAAAGTATTTTATGACAAAAGAAATAATTCGTTATTCATTATAAAATTATATAATAAAATTACTCTCTAACAAATATTTGAAATCTATCTGCTAATCCATATAAATCCAATATTTGTTTTACATAAAATCTTGTTCTATCAGAACTTAAACATCCCTCTACATATATATTTGCATTTTTTAACTTTATTGGATTAACTAAATATGAAGAAACATTACTTAATATTGGATCTTTTTCATTATAACATTTCTTTGAAGTTGCTTTATGAATACTATTATTAATTATTGCAGCATTTAAAATTGATGAATCAATATCATACAATATTTCACAAACTAACGGCAATAAATCAGACCACTTCGTAACAGAATACTCTTTCCCATCATATATTAAATTTTCTAAAGTTGTTCCACTCATCGGTGTAACTATATCAGATAAAGAATAAATTCCTTCTTCAAAATCACTTGATGCTTCCCTAGACTCGTATTCACGATCTCTTTTTAAAGGACCAGTTATTTCTTTACAAGCTCTCTCAGATATTTCTTCATTTCTTTTTTTAATATCCTCCTCTTTCCAGCTTTTAAAAGAGGCAACTGATGATGTAATTACAAATTGAACATTTTTTAAATTTTCTAATTTTTCATCCCATGGTTTATTTGAATTTTTTGAATTATAGCTCCCTGAAATTGGAGCTAAATTACCAATACAATTTAAATATGTGTTATAAATTCTATCAGTTTCTTCATCTCCACCCATATTTTCAATCCACCACTTTGTTCTAGTTTGAGGCATCAAATGTTCAATTGTAATTTTACTAAGTTTTACAGGAATATTATGCTGTTCAATTAATTCCATTTTATATAATAACGCTCTTGCATAAGCAGTATAAACAGAATTTTTTAACTGATTCTTAAATTCTTCATCTAATGGGAATCTACTAGCTGGTGTTGGACTATTTGATAATTCATATAATATACTATCATAATTTAAAGCAATTACCTCACCTTCAATCTTTTCTATCAAACCATAAATAAAAGTACGTAAAGCTCCTCCACCTCCAGATGGTGATACAATTCTATATCTAAGCATAAAATCACTTAATAAATTCATTATTCTATATAATTCTTCTTTATTAATCTTATATAATTTTTCAAATAAAATCAAATATAATGGATATAAATCATCAGTTTTTAGCAAATTAAGGATTTCTATTATTATATTTACTTTTTCATAAGGACAAGTATTATTTACTATCCATGAATAATATTCAGAATACTTTAACATATCATTAAGTATTTCAACATGAGGAGAATTATTTGTATCAAAATAATCTTTAAAAGATTTATAAATATTATCATTAATTACATCTTCATAAATTTTTGTAATCAAATAATACTTTGCAAATTTTGATATATTATCATTTCCTAATTGTTGTTCCAGTTTTGTCCAATAGTTGTTATATAATTGTTCCTGTTCTACACTAGTAGATGCTAACAATAAATAATTTCTAATTAAATCAGATGGTTGTAATTTTTTTCCAGTAGAATTTATTTTTTCAAAAACGGTCTGAACTTTACCCAAATCATCAGATATTTCAAGATTTACATCTACAACTTCCAACTTCTGAATAGTATCATATATATTCTGAGGATCAACATCAGATTCCTTCAATAATTTTAAAAACCTTTTATAGTTTTTTATAACATTAGACTGTTGATCAACTTCTTGTAAATTTCTCCTCTCAATAACAGCACTAAATGCATCATTGTCATACAAAGTTTGTTTTAATTTAATTCTAAATTTTTCAATATCTGTATCATTAATTAAATATCTTGAATCTATTTTTAAATCTTTTTTTGTATAATAGTCTCTTATAGCACACAATAATAATAAAATTGTAGTGATTCTTTGCTGACCATCTACTAGAATTAATTCATTAAAAGAAGCTCCGCTATTTTTTCCCATATAATATACTATATTACCTAAATAATGTGTAGTACCCGTTCTATATGCCTTTTCTATATCATGAAATAACTCCTCACATTGATCATATGACCAATCATAATTTCTCTGAAAAGGAGGGATTATAAATACTTTATCTAATCCTCCTACTAAATTTAATACACTAGTTCCTATTGCTCTCATTTTTCCTCCATTCAAAAATTATTGTACCAAATTTCTAACGAAAAGTCTTTAGTTTTGTTAAAATAGTGTTGCAAAATAAAAAGTGTTGGATTATTATAAATTCCGCTCAAAGAGTTTAAATAATCTCAACACATTTAATATTATA
>JAGHGS010000173.1 GCA_017888105.1 Bacilli bacterium | reverse complement strand
TACTATACATTATTTTACTTCCTTTTTCTAAAGTTTCTAAATTAAAGTCATTATACTTTAAAAAAATAAAATCACTAATCAATTGTTGTTCTTTTCTTAATTTCATAATAATCCTCATTTCCAGGAAAATATTATATAAAAAAGATTGTAAAATTCATTATACAATCTTTTATAAATACAATTCCATCATTAATAAATAATAGGTTATTTTAAAATCATCTCTTTTTATATTCAAAACTTCATAAAACTTATTTACATATTCCTGCCCATAGTTTCTTAAAATAGATTTCTCACATATAGCTAAAT
This sequence comes from Bacilli bacterium, assembly GCA_017888105.1. Classification (GTDB taxonomy): domain Bacteria; phylum Bacillota_I; class Bacilli_A; order RF39; family UBA660; genus Caccenecus. The sequence continues at coordinate 5,548 of JAGHGS010000173.1, read as the reverse complement.
CAAACCATTTATCTGCTATACCACTCTCACCCACATCAATAAAGCCAGAAAACTTATCTTTGAGAGCAAATATATTAGGCAAACTAGTATCCCCATGTGAAAAAACTAATTCTTCTGGAAAACGATTATTTTGCAAATATTGTAGTAGATTTTGTACTGTTCCAAACTTTTTTCTTGTTTCTGAACTTAGAGATAAATTATTTACTAATCCTTTACTTACATTATTTTCAATTAGAGATAACTTATATTCATTTGAAACATCAAATGGACAATTTGATATATCCACAGAAAATAAATTTTGAAAAGCATCTTTTAAAATTAGTATAGCAATATCAGGATTATTTATATAATATTCATCACACAACATTTTTCCTGGCATTTCCTCCGTAATTAAATAATCATTTCCATACTCTTGAACAAAGTCAATTATTTTAGGTACTGGTAATTTTGTAGATAACCACATCAACTTTTTATATTCCTGAAGCAATTTATTTTCTTTCATTATTTTTAAATAAAAAGTTTTATTCTCTTTTTTTATTCTAACAACTTGTGAATCAGAACAACCTATACTTATTTCTTTTAACTCTGAATCATTTATAATTTTTTTTATTGTAATTGGCAACGGATATTTAAAACTCATTTTATTTCCTACCCTTTAAATTAGTATCATTGTTCAGAGATAATGTTCTTGATTTTTGTTCTTTATAATAATCATAATTTCCTAAATAATTAACAAAATGCTGATCTTCAATATTTTCAATTCTTTCAGCTAATTGATTAATAAAATATCTATCATGTGATATAAAGAATAATGTTCCTTCATATTCTTTTAGTGCCTCTTCTAACATCTCTTTAGTATCTATATCTATATGGTTTGTCGGTTCATCTAATATTAATAAATTAGCTTTCTTTTGGATTAATTCAAATAACTTTAATCTCACTTTTTCTCCACCAGATAATGATCCAACTCTTTTAAATACATTTTCACCATAGAATAAAAATTTGGCTAGAGAAGCTCTTAAATGAGTTTCTGTTCCATCAAATGCTTTTCTAGCAACATCTAATACTGTTGCACTTTCATTTTCAAATTTAATTTCTTGTGGAATATATCCAATAGAAACTCTACTTCCGATCTTTATTTCACCCTGACAAATAAAATCCGAATTAGGATCCAAAACTGCCTTTATAAAAGTAGATTTTCCAGCACCGTTCTTTCCCATTAAGCAAACTTTTTCACCATATCTTAATGACATTTCAGCACCATCTAATAATACTTTATCACCAGCAACCAGCCCTAAGTCATCTACTACCAAAACATCTTTACCAGATCTCCCTTGAATTTCAAAATCCAAAGGTAATGTTTTCTTGGTTTCTGGTTTATCCAACATTTCCATCTTTTCTAGTCGTCTTTCAATACAAGCTGCACGTCTAAAAAATCTTGGATTGTCGCCTTGAGTTCCCCACTCTCTTAATTTTTTTACCGTATTTTTCATTGCTTCAATTTGCTTTTGCTGATTTTTATATTCTTCAAACTCTGCTAAAGCTCTTCTTTCACTTTCTTGCAAATAATACGTATAATTTCCATGATAAACATCAGCTTTTCCCTTATCAATAAATATGGTCTTTGTAGCCACTTTATCCAAGAAATATCTGTCATGTGAACTAATAATTATTGTTCCTTTATAACTAGTTAAAAAATGTTCAAACCATTCTAAAGTGTCAATATCCAAATGATTTGTAGGCTCATCCAATAAAAGGATATCAGGATTGCTAATAATTAGGGAGGCTAAATTAACAATTGTTTTTTCACCACCTGAAAGGGTGTTAAAAGTTCTACTCAACATTTCATCAGAGATTTTAAATCCATTACAAATTTTACTTACTTTTTCATCGATTTCATATCCACCCATTTCTTGAAAATAGTCTTGTAATTTTCCATAAGATGTTAGTATGGAATCCATTTTATCTGGTGAAATCGTAGCTAATTTCTGTTCGCATTCTCTCATTTTCTTTTCAACTTCAAATAATTTTTGAAAATCTTTCACTAATAAATCTTTAACAGTATAGTCATCTGGAACCTTTGGAGGCATCTGAGACAAAAAACCAATGGTAGCACCTTTTCTTGTTGTAACAATTCCACTGTCTAATTTTTCTTCTCCAACTATTATTTTAAAGATAGTAGTTTTCCCACATCCATTTGGACCTATTAAAGCAATTCTCTCTCCTGTTGTTGCTTCTAAATCAAAATCATCTAAAACATTTTTAAAACCAAAGCTCTTTTTCGCACCATTTAGTGTAACTTCTATCATTTTTTCACCTCTCTCATAAGATTGCTTTTTCAATCGATACATATTATAACATATTTTATTAAAAAGTTAAACTTTATTAACCATTAATTATTAATCATTAATTTTTTTAACTTAGATATTTTTGATTTATAGTTAGTATTAGATACTCTAGTCCTTAATAAAATAATATTAGATTTTATTTTACAATTATTAATAATAATTGCTTTTGTTTTCACAACTGGTAAAGAATCAACTTCGATTTTATGTGGTAATTGATATTCAATTCCACAAGTATCTAATAGTTTTAAAAAATAATTGAAATATTGCTCATTTTCTATCCAAATTGGAAACCTATGCCAAGTATTAAGATAATTATTTTGAATAAAATAAATATTCTTATTGTCTTTAAATAAATCCATATAATATTTAGCAACTTTCCTTTGTTTATTCACAATTTTATCAGCATTATCCATCAACTTTTTTATATTAATTTTATTACATAACGGATAAGCATATGAATATAATATATTTTTACCTTCCCTACTAACATTATCGCAAAAATCAATTTTATTTAAAATACTCTCATTGTTTGTCATTATAGCTCCACCAATTCCATAAGACAAGGGTTTTGTTTTTCCAAAAGAGGTAACAATATAATCACTATAGTTACCTACTTTGTAATTTTTTTGGCTTATGTCCCATGATTGTGCTATATCTTCAATTATTTTAATATGGGGATAATTATGTTTGATTTTTGATATATTATTGACTAATCCAAATTGATGAACTAACAGAATACATCCTACTTGATATTGTTGTAATACTTGCACTACTTCTTCATTAGTAAATATCATATCTTTTTGAGGATGAATTATTACAGGTGTTAAGCCCAATTTGATAATTGTATTTATTATTGAACTACATACTTCACTTGATACTATTACACCAGTATTTTTGGGAAAATTGCAATCTATTAAAGCTAATTCTAAAGCTAATGTCCCCGAATAAGTTATAACACCTATACTTTTATCGAATTTTTGTGCCAAATATTTGCCCAATTTTAAATTATCATTTCGCAAAACAATCACCTACTATCTAACTTTACATGATATATATGTTTATGGGTAAAATTCTTGTTTCCATAACCATAATCAATTTTTATAATTTTTAAATTATTATTTTTCAACAATTTATTAAACATTTTCTCGTTATGATAATAATATTGCTCAGTTTCTAATAATTGTATCTTTTGTTGTTCTAAATTATAATTAACATTAAATTCAATATATTTATCATATCTTTTAGCAGAATAATAAACAGAAACGTTATCTTTAACTTCTTCACTATAATCCTTAAATAAAAGAATATTTTTTTGATTTTGTTTTGACTCAAAACTCTTAGATATGTCAAACAATATTATTGTGTCAGTAGAAATAATCTTTATAAGTTGTTTTAAAATGCGATCAATTTCAATTTCGTTATTTGAAAATTGAATTGTACTATACGGAAATACTATCATATCAAAATATTCTTTTGTATCAAAAATCTTTATATCACAACATATAGTTTTTAAATTTTTTGATTTTTCTCTTAATACTTCTAATCTAGCTTCATCAAAATCTAAAGCAATGACATTTGCAATATCGCTTAAAGGAATAGCTACTCTTCCCGTACCAGCACCAACAATTAATACATTTTTAGAATTGTAATGTTTTATTTGATTTTTATAATACTGAATATCATCGTTTTGATCATGTAACATGTGCTTATTATAAAAATCATACATATATGCTAATGATTTCTTTTTATTCATTATTTATCACCATATTCATACAAACCAGAATATATTTTTTCAATTTCATTATTTTTCCAATGAAGATTATAATATCTTTCTTGATAAGCACCAAAAGACATATTAAAATCCTCTATACTTTCGTATACAGATCCTTCAAAATCCAAATATTGAACTTCTGTATTCTCTTTCAAATATTTTATCATGTTAAAATAAATAGTAGTTATAGCACCTTTATTTTCATAATACGAATATAAGATATATGCAGTATGTTTATCCCATACTAAATGCACCCCTCCTAAAACTTCATCATTATTTTTTAAAACAAAACTCATTCCTCTATTTTGAGAAATACTTTCTAAAATATATTTTTTAACAAAAGTGGATGAGGAGGGAAAATTGTGTTTTTTTTCCCATTTCATTGCCTTATCGCAATCAAAATATTTTAGTTCATTATCACAAACCATTTTTGCTCCTATTTTGCTCATTTTTTTTATTTCTTTTTTTCTATCAGAGCCAAATTCTTTATACAATTCATCCATACTTTTATGTAAATCTAATTTATATGTATATCTAACTTCTGGGATAAATCCTGATCTTATGAATGGCATTATGTCAATGATTTTAGGATCGATAGAAAAACTTATAGTAGTAAAATTGTTTTTTAAATATTGCGCTAGCAAATATTCGATATCACGGATTAACTTTATTTTATGGCGTTCTTTAGTAGGTAATTGCAATAATATAGGTCCACCATAAGGAATATACATAGTACTTTGAGATAACTTTTTTGGATTTTTTTCATCAATAAATAATGGCATAAATCCAATTATTTTTCCTTTTTCATTCAATATCACTAACATATAGGTAACTTTTTTTAAAAATAGAAACCAATCGTAGGCAAAACAAGTCCCATTAAAACTATTATCTATTAATTGATTCAAATCAATAAAACTATCTAGCCTTTTTAGTTCAATAGTCATATAATCACCTCATTTACTAACCAATATATGGTATCTATCATTTTCACAATTCTTTAACGAATCATAGGTTGAGTTTCTTCTTCCCCAAAAATCTATATCTACTATTCCTTCCATTTTTTCTAATTTTTCTAAATGATTATATAAACAAAAGAAACCAGCACAATATTTTCTGCCTAAATCAGAAGCCCCCCATTTTACTGCATACCATTGTTTTGTTAAATTGTTTTTAAAAAACAAAGAATATGCTAGCGGGATATTATCTTTATATACTACATTTAAAAATGAATCTTCATGATTATGAAAAAGAAATTTTTGATATTGTAAATCTTCTCTATCTAAACTTTTCATATCACTCTTTTCTCGATATTTCCAAGAACATTCGTCAATTTTTAAAACATCATCCCACAATTCACAAACATTATTACTTTTTGAATCCAAAAAAACAAAATTATTTTTATTTTTTTGATAGTTTTTATAATTTTTTT
>JAGHGS010000172.1 GCA_017888105.1 Bacilli bacterium | reverse complement strand
GATATATCAAATTGTCCATTTGATGTTTCAAATGAATATAAGTTATCTCTAATTGAAAATAATGTAAGTAAAGGATTAGTAAATAATTTATCTCTAAGTCCAGAAACAAGAAAAAGGTTCGGAACAGTACAAAATTTATTACAATATTTGCAAAGTAATCGTTTTCCAGAAGAATTAGTTTTTTCACATGGAGATACTAGTTTGCCTAATATATTTGCCATCAAAGATAAGTTTTCTGGCTTTATTGATGTGGGTGAGAGTGGTATAGCAGATAAATGGTTTGATTTAGCTATATGTGAAAAATCTATTTTAAGAAACTATGGGCAGGAATATGTAAATAAGTTTTATGAGGTTTTGAATATAAAACGAGATGATTTTAAAATAACCTACTATTTATTAATGATGGAATTGTATTTATAAAAGATTGTATAATGAATTTTACAATCTTTTTTATATAATATCTTCCTGGAAAGGAGGATTATTATGAAATTAAGAAAAGAACAACAATTGATTAAAGATTTTATTTTTTTAAAGTATAACGACTTTAACTTAGAAGCTTTAGAAAAAGGAATTAAAATAATGTATAATATGCAAAAGTACAATCTAATTAGTTCATATAGTATGTGGAAAGATTTAACTGAAATTTATGTGCTAACTAAACAAGAACTTACTAAAGAATTTGAAAAATTTATTATTGATTCTTTTGTGGCTTTTTTTAATAAAGCAGGCCTAGATTTTTTATTTAATATGATTTTTAGTTTAGAATTACTGAGCCAAGACTTAGTTGCTTATCTTTTTATCAGTCCTGAATTTGATCTAAATTTTGTAGCTGCTATTATATATAAGTTAGTTATGGAGAAACAATTTCAATATGAGATTGAAGTCATCATGTGTGTAAAAAAATATTCAAAAAAATTAAATAAGAATATATTTAATTTTAATATTTTTTTAGAGGAAACATGTCGCATACATTTAAAAGATAAATCATTTAGTGAATTAGATGAATTGGAGTTGGAAGTTTTAGATTTTATAATTAGTTGTTATTCTGGTAACAAAAAAAGATTATCTAAAATAATCTACTCATAATCTCTATTAAATAAAAGGGCTTTTGCTCTTTTATTATTTTAATATATTTTTTTGCGAAGTTCTACCTAATATCCAATCCGTCGAAATATTATAATTACGAGCTATATCATATAAGACGTATGTTGGTATCAGATTTTTACAATTTAAATAATTATAAATAGGAGAGCAACTTACATTTAGATTTTTGGCAAATGTTTTAACATTAATTTTTAATTCATATAATAAAATTCTTAAGTTGCGACTTATAATAACTTTATCTACATTTATAGGTTTTTGATGAATTTGTATATCCGTTAGTGCAAGTAAATAGTCTACATTAATTTGATAAATATTTGCTAAAGATATAAGATGCCTTAAAGGAATTAATCTTTTATTTAACTCCCAGTTAGCATATACACTTTGTTTAACATCAAGCATTTTTGCTAATTCAGTTTGGGAATATCCAAAATATATTCTAGTAAATTTTAACCTCTCATGAATTGTCGTATTAATAATTTGCATATTGTTTTCTCCTTTGGAACAACTACATTTTATACTACTAAATAACAATTCTAAGAAAATTATATTCACAAGAAGAAAAATATAGACACAGAAACAATCTTATGATAGAATTAATATGGTTCCTATGAAATATTTAGGGGCTAATATATAACATAAGAGTGGGGAAAACTTCACCACTCCTTGAAAATTAATAGCAAGTATATTGTACTACGTATACTTGCTCATTTATTATATCATTGATTTAATCTTTAATGTGGTATTTTGGTTTTAAGGAATGATATTTTGCTTCAAAATTATTATAAAAGCATAATTTTTAATTTATAATTAATTTTAAACAAAAATAGAAGTTATTTATACAATTTGAATTAACTTCTATTAATTATCATTTAAAAATACTTTGCCAGTTCCATTTATAAGCCAATCTAAAGATATATTGTATGTTTTACATATTTGGTATGCAAAAGCAGTGCTTATGAGTCTTGTACCATGTTCATAACTACTAATTTGAGATTGAGAAGTGTTTAATAATCTCGCAAGATCTATTTGCAATAAATTGCATTTTAATCTGATTAACTTGATTCTTTTCCCAATTTCTATTTGATCTAAATTAATGTGCAAATTTGTTTGACTATTGGTATTAGTAAGTCCACTAATATAATTAAGCGATACTTTATAATAATTACATAATTTTATTAAATGCTTTAATGGGATGATCTTAGTTGATGATTCAAACATTTGATAAGTTTGTTGCGTTACTTCTAATTTACTTGCCATATCTTTTTGTGTTAAATTATTGCTTTTTCTTAATTCTCTAATCTTTGGAAACATATATATCACCAAGATAATTTTCTCATTTATTAAAAAAATTATTAACAAATACAGACAAATGCGATATTAAATGTTATAATATATACATTGGAGGATTAGAAATGGAAGAAAAATGCTTAGATTTGAAACTATCTGATACTATTATAATATTTGATTCAGCTACAACTAAAGGAGTTAAAATTGAAAACAAGAACCATCAATTAATAGTAACTAAAGTAAATGAAGTTAAAGATGGAAATACAAAAATAAGTTCTTTAAATGAAGAAACAATAAGATGTTTATTTTATTTAGAAGATTTTGCTAACCATTGTAGGGAGCAGGGACTATCAAAAGAATTAAACCTTTGTTTAAACCAGTTGCTTGATTATTTTTATTCTAAAAAGCAGGGAGCAACAATACCAAAAAATAAAATAATAAAACAAGAGCTTCTTCAAAATATTATAATCTTCGAAGATGATTTTGTGAATAATAAATAATTTTTATAAAAAATATATAATTATAAAGGAGTTTTATTAAATGGAAAAAATTATGAGGGACTTGAGTAAGAATTTTAATGAGATAAAAAAATTTTCATTAAAATCTCAAAAAAAATTTTATCTTGAAAAAATTTTGGAAAGTTATACCTTAGAAGAAATAGTTGAGGCAATAAATTTTTACTTACAATTAATAAAGAACAAAGCGGATATTTCAAATTTTGAAAATATGGATAAAGAATGTGAAGATCTTATTATGTTTTTTCAATATAATGAAGATGCTAAGTCGGAGGATGACTTACTTGATGAAGTATGGTTAATTGTAAATGATTTGTGCTATAAAGCTTTGGGAAAAAATGATAGAATGCTTGTTTTGCCCATTACTTTAAGGGATTTAGAATTGAAGATTGACTATGATATTCCAAAAGAAAATATAGTAAAAGTGATAAAATATATTCTTTTGGAATTATCAATTCTTGCCAATTTAATATAGCAAAACTTTGAGTTTATTTGTTTTTGGCTATTATATATTTGTTTTTTTGAATACCTAAAATCCAATCTACTGATATTCCAGAAAGACGTGATAAATCGTAAATATAAGCGGTGCTGATTTGGTATTTTTGCTTTTCATAATCAACGATTGTACTCTTGCCTATATTTAATAAATCTGCTAGTTTCTTTTGACTTAAATTTAATTCTTGCCTTATAGCTTTAATATTTCTACTTATTATTTCAGAATTTAATTCAATGTCTTTATTGCTTTTTTCTAAATCTGTAAATGCGAGTAATGAGTCAACTGTAATTTTATAGAAATTAGCTAGTTTAATTAAATTTTTTAATGGAATTAAGCAATCATTAGTTTCGTAATTAGAATATAAAGATCTTTTTATATTAATTTGATCAGCTATTTCTTGTTGAGTATATCCAAAATAATTGCGTATATTTTTTAGTGATTCGCCTATATTAGTATTTATTCTCATTATACCACTTCCTCTAATTATGATTTTACATTTTTGTAAAAATATTTGAGTTTTTTGACATTGACACCGACCTTTGTGGTATAATAAGATTAATCAAGATTAAAAATTTAAGTCCATACCATAAATTTGCATATCTTGATTGGGTTAGTATAAGAAGAAAAAACAAACTGCTCTTTTTAAATGCTTTTAAAATAAATATACAAAAAAGTTCAATTAGTTATTATTAAGTATTTCTTATACAATGTAGGTGGGTAGGGAACTATATTTTGTAAGCTATTAATAAAATCAATATTGAGTTGATTTTATTTTTGACTTTTTTATTTGAATGTATGAATACTATAAAATTTTAGTGTGGCTATATTTTATTTTTCAAACAAAATAATAGAATTTATAGAACGTAAATTACCTAAAAATAAATTTAAATATTTAGAAATAAAATAAGTTTACTTTAATAAAAAAGCATGATATAATCATATTAGTTGGTATAGTAGCAGTACTCATCATATTTATATTCTTCTTCCAACATAGTTTTTAACTACGAATGGAGGTTATAGCTATGTAATAATTTATGAAATAGTTAATAAAAAATATTTGGAAAGGAATGTGAAAGATGAAAAAAAGTGTTTTTTTATTAATTTTAATGTTTTTTATTTATTTACCAAATGTTGATGCAATTACAAATGTTAATATAGACAGAGAACTAACTACAGATGAATATAATAATTTAAAAAATTTAGGTTTAACAGATGATGATATTATCTATTTAAGTGAAAGTGACTTTAATGATTATAAAGATTTTGTTGTTGGAGAACAAGTTACAGTAACTAAATATTTTAAAGATGTTGAAGTATATACACCTTCTGGTTATAGTAACATTCAAACTCAAGAAATAACCGAGGAGGAATATAATGGTTCTTCGGATATTGTTCCTTTAGCGAGTAGCCATGAAACAAATTATAAAAAATTAACTTTAACTTTAAGTAATCATTTAACTAATCCCACAGCTAGAGTCGCTGTAGCAAAATTACATTGGAAAAAGGTGCCAAAAGTTAAAAGTTTCGATTTGTTTGGTTTTTATTTAGTTGATGGTATGGGAATTACTCAAGCTAGTGCAATTCAAAAAGCTACTGAATACATTGGTAATCCTAATTTGGCTTGTGCTGGTTATATGAATACTGTTACACGTAACTATGAATTTGACAAATTATCTACGGCTTGGAAACATGAAGAAATAATACCACTTTCTTATCGCGGAGTAGCAGTTGCAATGCAATTATATGCAACAGTAAATGTTTGTAATGAATCAGAAGGAGGAGTTGGCATCGTAGTTGTTGGGCAAAATGTTGGTTATGATTTTACTTTAATGGGAAATATTGCATCATATCCAAATAGTACAGTAACTGTCAACGCATCTTATCAACATTCTCAACAAAGGATTTCTTCTTCGGATGCTCTAAAATTTAAATTTAATAGTGGTGGCTATGGCGGAGTGTTTAAATTTAATAATTCAACTATAAGTGGATATTTTGATAACATGAAAGGAGTTAGTGCAACATTATAAATTTAGAAGTTGTTGATTTACAGCCTAGTGAAAAAATATTAATCATGTTAGAAGATATCACAGTTCGAGCAGATGATAATGAATATATTTTAGCAATATGTATAACTACCCAAAGGCTACTTTTATTTCAAGATATAAACAGAATACTTTTTAGAGTTGCCCCAATCACATTAAATGGATACAGACCAAAATATGAAATGATTTTTGAACTTGATAAAAAGAAAATAGAAAAATTTCGATATGAACATGGTATGAATTATTTAAAAATAGATAATAATCATATTTTAGAACTGTATTGTGAAAATTTGAAAGAATATTTATTAGAGATTTAGTTTTATCTATTATAGCTAAAATAATAGAATGTACTTTATTTTTATTATCTATTTAAAGTTAGGAATTATTCCTAGCTTTTTATTTTAAATATCTTATGAGAGAGTGCTACAAAAAACTTTAATTGGAATTATTTGGTGAAATATAGAGACATATTATAATATAACTCATAATTAATAGCAGAGTATTAAAAGATTTACTCTCTTAAAGAATATGTAATTAAAAGTTGCATTTAACTATTTAAGTAATAGTTTAAATAAGAATAATTGACATTTTGATGGTTTTATGTTAAAGTAAGTAGCAAATTTAAGGGGGATTTGCTATGGTAATAGAGACAGCTAGTTTACAAGCATTAAAAAATTTTTCTGTGATGGTAGAAGAAGGATCATTAACTAGAGCAGCTGATAAACTTAATTTAGATAGATCGGCTTTAAGAAAGCAATTTTGTAAATTAGAAGATGATTTTGGAAGAAAACTCTATAACTCATCAAAAAAAACCGGAATCATATTAACACCTGCAGGAGAAATCCTTTATAGTGGAATTAAACGTGCTTTAAATGTATTGATGCTAACTGAAAAGGAAATGAATGAATCAGAAGATATAACTCTTGGTAAGATAAGTTTAGCTATATCTCGTGATATTCAAAAGTATTATATGTCTGATATATTAAATAATTTTATGGATAAAAATAATAATTTAAAAATCAAGTTTATAAATTCTAATTATAAAGATGTTATTAGAAAGATTAGAGAATATAACATTGATTTAATTATAGATGAAATAGAAATTAAACAAGAAAATGACAAACATATTATAATACCTTTATTTGAAGATAATTATTGTTTGGCTTTTAATTCAAAATTAAATACAGAAAATTTAGAATCTATACCAATAGTTCTTCCAATTAAAGAAAACTTTTGTCGAAAAAAAATAACAACTTACTTAGAACAAAATAATATAAAGTATTGTATTAAGTATGAACTATCTGATTTTGAATCCATAGCTGATTTTATTAAAGAAAAACCTGTTGCAGGCATTGTTCCTTATCAAATTGCTAAAGAAAAAGAACTTATTTTTAAATCATTAGAGAATGATTTAAAATATAGAATTAGTGTATTATACGATCAAGAAAATTTAACAAAATCAACTCAAACATTTATTGATTTTATAAAGGAAAATTACTAAAAGGAAAAATTTTCCTTTTTTGTGCCAAACTTTCACTTTACTTTAAAATCCACTTAAATTATTATAACTTGCATGAAACGAAGTGGGGTTAATGAAAAATATAATTGAAATGCACGCTAGTTGGATAGCAGTAAATGCTATACGCGGATGCTATAATAGATGTAAATATTGTTTTTTACAATCAGAAGGAAAGAATTGTGCTTATCCTGAAATTATTTGTAGTCCAGATAAAGCAATAGATGAGTTATTAAATTCTATTTATTATGATCCAAGAATACCTGTATGTTTGTTGCCGGAAACAGATGCTTTCTTAAATGACAGTAATACAAAATATATCTTATCTTTATTAGATGAGTTAGAAAAAAGAAATGTCTTAAATACAATTATAATTGTTACAAAGTGTTTAATACCGAATTATGTTATTGATAAATTAAAATCAATGAAAAATCAAAAAGTTATTTATTTAAGTTATTCAGGTTTAGAGAAATTAGAACCAAATGTAAAACATAAAAACATATTGAAGAATTTTGAAAATTTAAAAGCTGCTGATATTGCTACAATTCATTATTTTAGACCTTTAATACCACAAAATAGTACTAAAATAAGTGATATAATAGCAACTGTCAATCCTTATACAGATATCAGCACGATCACCGGTTTAAAATTGATTCCGAATTTTATTGATAAGATTAGCTTTTGGGATAGTATAAAAGCACATAAAGAAGAAGTTTTACAAGCAGAGAGTGTTTATCCAAAAGTCGCTTGGGATTATTTTCATGGTGGATCATATCATGATAATCAAAAAATTTATCATGCTAATATATGTGCATTATGTGCTAAATTAAAGAAGCCATGTTTCTATTACGGAACGTATGAATGTACAGAATTAAATATTTGTTCTGATGAACAAAGAAGAATTTGTGCTAAAGGTAGACATTTAATACAATTTATAGAGGTTTCTAAGGAATGCGATCAACTATTAAGAAAATTAGGTAAATATACTGATCAAAGAAAATATAATTTAAGTGATAATGGCTTAGAAATTAAAAACGTAGATTTAGAAATGAGTGATTTATCCTATTTGTCATATTTATTAAATATTAGAGTATATGTTACAACTAATAAAATTAGCGAATATACATACAATTCAATTTCTAATGGTGCAAAACCTTTAATATTAGATGATAGCAAGGAGTTCAACTATGAATAAAGAAGTTTATATACAATTTTTAAATAATAATTATAAAAATGCTGTGGATTTAAGTAATAAATTTAAAAAAACTAGAATTCTTGATTGGACAGCATTAGATATTCTAAATGAATTATCTGTACAAATATCTCATGTATTTAATATATTTTATAAAGATTGTAGTGAGAAAAATAGAAAAATTAATAATCTTGGTGATGAATTATCAGATGTAATACTTCAACTTATTGCTTTATCTGATTTAATTAAAATAAATTTATATGATTTTCAAGATGAAGATCTTATATCTTCTTCTAATATTGAAGATTTAACAGTTTTATTTGGACAATTAGTAGAGGCTAATATGGAGATTAATAATAAAAGGTTTTATAAGAAAAGGGAAGATTACGAAAGTCATGAAGATTTTATCATAAGTATTATTACTAAAATGATGTCAATTGTATTTAATGTAGCTCAAACTCATAACTTGGATTTAAATCAAGAATTTAATGATATGTATAAAGATGCTTCTGGTTTTTTAAAAGGCTTTAGAAAAAATGATAAAGGTGATGATGAATATATTGATGTTTATGATGCTGATGAGAAATATCAAGGTATTTATAAAAGAAAAATATTAAACAATTCTAATTATTATGCTAAAACTGTAAATATGATATATATTAATCCTTATAAAAGAACAATTTATCTGCAACTCAAAAATGCTAAACATAATAATGTATTTACTAGAGATTTGTGCGAATTGACAGTAGGCGGTCATTTAACTGCTAATGAAAGTGTAAGTACCTGCCTTGTTAGAGAGGCAAAAGAAGAAACTGGATTAGATTTAGTTAAAAATAAAGTTAAATTTTATACTAAAAGAAAGCAAAAACTTGTTTTAAAGAAAAAATATAAAATAAACGAATTTCAATACTACTATTTTTATGTTGATAACATTTCTTTATATCAATTAAAACCAGACGGAAGAGAATCTAAAAAGTTTGTTGAAGTAAAAGTTAAAGACTTATTATCTCTTATTAAAGATAATAAAAAATTAATTAAAGGATTAATGTTAGTAAATGGTCAATTACAAGAAGTAAAACTAACTATTGCTAATTTCAATACTAAATTTTTTGTTCAAGATGAAATAGTAAAAAATATTTTATTAGAATCAAAGAAATATTTTGTTTCATTTAAAGAGAAAGCTAAAGAAAAGAAAAAAATTAATAAATTAATTAAAGAGATTAGCAAAAGAGCAAATAACTATGATATTGGTGTAGAAAATAGTGATAATTTTGAAACATTAAATGTTATGGAAATAAATAATAATGATTTAAAATACTATATTATGCTTTCTAAAGAATATAATCAGTATGTGGCTCATATGTTTATTTATGCTAATGAGGAAGTTTTAGCAGAAGATTTACTTTATAAAAAATTTGATTTACACGAAAGATGTACTAGGTATTATTATAATCTGATAAATTACGTTAAAGAACATGACAATATTACCATTTTGACTAGAATTTTAGGGGAAATGAAGTAAAAATAAGTACAGAAAAAATACCATAAAATGGAAAGAAAAAATACCATAAAATTTTCATAAAAAGTATAGAAAATCTACTATAAAATTTACTAAACTTTTACCCATTGTTTTAGTAAGATTGGTATGTTATACTGAGTATGCTGGAGAATTTTTAAGAAATTCCTCCTTTTATTTTGTCTTTAAAGTGAAAAAAATTCTCAAAATGGGAAAAAAATTCAACAAAAAAGCAAAATAAACTTGACAATATTTGTCAATTCGATTATTATAGTTGACAATTTAATGTCATGGCACCTTAGTTATAGCAACGAAAGGGGGATAATATGATAAGTATTGCTTTAACGGAAGATCTTATGAAGCCATATGATATGAGAGTGGTAAATGAAATGATAAAAATCTTATTTACTACGTTCAACAATATAATATTTTTAGTTGAGAGATATGATTTACAATTATTAAATCATAATGCCAAAACTGATAAGGTACAAGAAAGTAATGTGTCCGATCGCACTTTTGGTTCTGTTTCTGCTTTAGATATTAATCGAAACTTTATAAAAAATTTTAGAAAAAGACTTAGAATTGTAAAAAACAAAATGACGAATGATGAAAAGATTATTTATGAGTATTCTATTGAAAAGAAAGAAACAGATTCTGTTGTTCAAAGTATTATAAAAAAATATGGCAAAACCTATTATCATATTAAAAAGAGTTGCTATTTAAAAATTTATTTATATTTTAACTTAGATGATGAAAATTCATACTTTGTTAAATATATGAAAGGACATCTTTATTGATGTTCTTTTTTTGAAAGGAGTGATATTAGAACGCAAAAAGAAAAATTAATGAAAGGAGGAGTTTATGGTAGAAGTAAAAACATCAGTACCAACTGATATTTATGATAATGTAGTTAAAAGATGTAAAAGTCTAAATTTAACTAAAGCAGAATACTTGCGATTATTAATTTCATTAGATATCGATGTGCAAAAATATCAAAAACTAGTACAGTACATTTATATATTATATAATAATATTGTTAGTAAACAAGAAACTTTAAAATTGCAAGTTACTCCAGTATATCCATTGCTGTTAGAGCCAAATTAAGGCTGACTAAATCAAATTAATATTGTATAATATAATTGAATATTATTTTGAGGTGATTTGTGATGAAAAAAAAGGTTTTAATTATTTCAATAATAACGTTACTGGCTATTGCATTGGTTGTTACTTTAATTCTAGTCTTTATGAATAAAGATGATAATTCACAACCTTTCGATCAAAAAGAAGATCTACCTATTAATGTTGAAGAAGTGTACGATCATGAAGATAAAAATAACGAACCAGTAGAAGAAGTTACTGAAGTAGATAATGAGGATAATTTGTTAAATGAAACTGTTGAAGAGTCAGAAGATAATATTATGAATAGTGATGTTCAAACAAATGAAGGAAATAATAATTCAAATCAAGGAAATAATAATGATCAAAATGTTTCAAATTCCAATGAACCAGTTAAAAAGCCTCAAGAAACTACACCTGAAGAGGTTGTAGAAAAAACTGTATGTGCTAATGATGATCTGGGATATCAAAAATTTTTAACAAATTATAAATCGATGTATCCTGCATATTTCACTTTTAATTCAGAAAGTGAAGCAATTGCTTTTGGGGAAATGGCTATGAATAATTACGGATATATTTATCAAAGAAATACGCTACCAGTTATCTATGATGGTAATAATTGCAGTAAAGAGATCTGGTATGTAAGACTAACTATTGCTAAAAATGCTTGTACCAAAGATGGAGTTTATAATGATGTTATTCATATACCTGCAACATCAATGGATCTAGTTAGTATTCATGACTATCTAAGATCACTTGGTTATGATTGTGGTAATAAAAGATAAATTATGGGACTTTAATAAAGTCTTTTTTTAATGAAAGGGTGAAAAATAATGAATAGAAAAATAAAATTATTTTTGAAAAAAGTGCCTTTAATGATTATGGCACTTTTTTCTATTTTAATATGTACCAATAATGTTAAAGCTGATACAATAACCATTAATCAAAATTATGTATCAGGCTTTTTCCATGCTCATAAAAGTGGAAATAACTATTCTCGTTATGGGCAAATGGCTTTTTGGTCCACTTCAAATGGGGACAGTTCGTTCTGCATAGAGCCAGGAGCAACATTTAGTAATAGAGCGTCGTATATAACTTATTCTCAAAGTGATTATGATTTAATTAATATCATTAATAATAACACATCAAACAATGCTAATAAAATTAATCAAAGTCAGCTTGATCTAATAAAATTATATGCTTTTTATGGATATGGTTATGATGGACATAATACTAATGAATATAGAATTGCAACCCAAATGTTAATTTGGCGAGTTGTTGATCCTAACCAAGTTTTTACGGATTCTAACTGTACCGTCAATAATTGTAAGGCAATTACTGATGAACAGGCTGGTGTTGCTGATGAAATGACTGAAATTCAAAAGTTAGTGGACAATCACTATTTGCTTCCGTCTTTTAATCGTGAGGAAATTCAGCTGAATTTAGGTGAAAGTACTACGTTATACGATACTAATAATATCTTGTCAACCTTCCAAGTTAGTAGTTGTACAAATTGTAACGCAACAATTAGTGGAAATAGTTTAGTGATTACAGCAACTGGGACAGGAAAATTAAGTGTCAATTTATCTAAAAAAACGAATCCTTATGGAAAATCAATGCTCTTTGCAATTAGTGAGGATTCGCAAAATCAAGTTACTATTGGGGATATAGATCCTATTCCAGCAAGTGTGTTTGGTACTATAAGTGGGGGTAATTTAGAAATCACTAAAACAAGTGAAAACGGAAGTGGTCTAACTGGAGCTACTTTCAAAGTATATAATTCTAGTAATTCCGAAGTATGTACTATTATAACTGATGGAGCAGGAAAAGGAACTTGTAAAAATTTAGCTGTAGGAAATTATACAATACGCGAAGTAAGTTCACCAGTAGGATATATTTTAGATTCAACTGTCTATAATTTTTCAATCACAACATCTAATTATGATATTAAGTTGAATTTTCAAAATAAACTGATAACTGGCAATATAGAATTACAAAAGATTTCTTCATCTCAAGCAACTGATGCTTCTTTAGAAAATGCTATCTATGGAATTTATGATATGAGTGATAATCTCATAACAAAAATTGAAACAGATGCGGATGGTGTTGCTAGATATGAAGGACTTAAATATGGAAACTATTATGTTAAGGAAATTGCACCAAGTGAAGGACATGAACTAGATCCAAATAAATATGAATTCAGTATTTCAAATAACGGGGAAACAATAAAAATTACCTCAACAGAACCAGTTATTAAATTTGATTTTTCTTTAATCAAAACTATGGGTGATGGCAGTTCAGGAGTAATTGAAACAGAAGCTAATGCTACATTTGATATTTATCTATTAAGTACAAATGAAAAAGTTGCTACAATTAAAACAAATGAAAGTGGAAAAGCAAGCATAACTCTTGATTATGGTATTTATCGTGTATGTCAAACTTCAGGAGATTCTGGTACTTTGTTAGCAGATTGTTTTACTATTGATATGAGAAATGGTAATGTCGAAAAAATTGTTAATAATGAATTACTGAAAGCTAAGATAAAAGTTACTAAAATCGATAGTAATACAGGTGAGATTATTCCACTTGCAGGAATAAAATTTAAGATTAAAAATCTTGATACGGATGAATATATATGTCAAGTAACTGATAAAGAACAATGCGTATTTGAAACAAATGCAGATGGTATATTGATTACTCCTCTATCACTTACAGCAGGTCATTATCAATTGGAGGAATTAGATCAAGAATTAGAAGGGTATTTATGGAATAGTAAACCTTTAGAATTTTATATTAGTGCAGATAATATTATCTATGATGATTCATTTGGAGCTATTGTAGAATTAGAATTTGAAAATACTCCAGTTAAAGGCAGAATAGAAATATTTAAGTATGGTGAAGAAGTATCATTTGAAAATGGAATAGAATATAATAAGATTCCACTAAAAGATATTACCTTTGCTTTATATGATGAAAATTGGAATTTAATTCAATATATAACTACAAATGAACAAGGTTATGGTACTTTTGAAGGTAATCTTGGCAAGTATTATTTAAAGGAAATTGAAACATTAGATGGATATGTTTTAAATGAAACTGTTTATGAAATCAATTTAACTTATCAAGATCAATACACCCAAATAGTAACTGAAAAGATAGAAATTGTTAACTATTTGAAAAAAGGAACATTAGAACTTTTGAAAGTAGATGCAAATACTGGAAAGGCTATGTCAAATGTAGAATTTGAAATTTATAATGAAAATGATGAACTTATCCATCAAGGTAAAACTAATAGTGATGGACTTCTTATAATTGATTCTATTCCGATTGGAAGATATTACATTTTAGAAGTTGGAACCAATGAAGGTTATATTTTAAATGCCAATAAAATTTATTTTGAAATAACAAGTAATGATGAAGTGGTTGAAGTAGAAATGGAAAATGATAAAATAAATGGCACAATTAAATTATTAAAAACTGATGAATCTGGGAATCCATTAGCAGGAGTAAAATTTGCTTTATATGATATTAATAATCGATTAGTTGGTGAATATATAACTGATGAAAATGGTTATATTGAAATCACATTAGATTTTGGTAAGTATTACTTAAAAGAGATAGAATCTCTTGATGGATATGTTTTAAATAATCAAAGATATGACTTTGAAATTACAGAACAATATCAAGTTATCGAAATTGTTGTAACTAATAGTCGAGAAATTGAAGTTCCGAAAACTGCTACAAAGGACTTAACATATATATTAGGAGGAATTTTAGTATTAATGGGAATCGGAACTAGTATTTATGGCTTTGTTAAAAAGAAAAAGAATTAAGAAATGGAGCTTATTTATAATAGGCTCTTTTCTTATTGCCATAGGTATAGGTATCATTGTTGTAAAAACATTACTAGATTATCAATATGAGAAACAAGAATCTAAATTGATAGACTTGTATATTGAAAGCACAACTAACGAATATCAAAATGTACAAGCAGATAATTCAGAAACTAAAACTTCTAATGATTTATCTATAAGTGAAAAATATTTAGGGGTTTTAGAAATTCCAACTATTAATTTAAAAAAAGGCTTTTTTGAAAAAAATAGTTCTTTAAATACAATTTCTAAAAATGTAGAGATTTTAGAAGAATCAGATATGCCTAATATAAAAAACGGAAATCTAGTTTTGGCAGCTCATTCAGGAACAGGACGATATGCTTTTTTTAGAAACTTATATAAGTTAAAGATAAATGATAATGCTTATATTTATTATCAAGGATTAAAATATGAATATGAAATTGTGAAAATAGAATATCAAGACAAAGATGGAACAATTACAATTTCTAAATTAGAGCAAGAGAGTTATTTAATTTTAACTACTTGTGATCAAAAAGATAAAACTAAGCAGATAGTAATTACTGCTAAATTAATTAATACAGAAAATTATTAAAATAGAAAGAAGGATGTAATTATGAAAAATAAAAAGAAAAAAGGATTATTAATATTATTAGGGGTTAGTGTAGTTGCTGTAATAGGTGGTACACTAGCTTACTTTACAACAAGTGATAGTATAACAAACAATTTTGAAACAGCTTTATATCAACATAAGATAGTTGAAAATTTTGAATCACCTAGCGATTGGACACCAGGAACAACAACAGAGAAAACAATTAGTGTTACCAATGAAGGAAGTATTCCTATGGCTCTTAGAGCTAGTTATGTCGAAAAGTGGATTAATGGAAATGGTGAGGAAATTTCATTAGTTGATGAAAATGATAATAGGGCAGCGATAATAAATTTTAATGATGATTGGACTAAAAATTCTGATGGATATTATTATTATGGATCTAAGGAAAATTTAACAAAACTAAATAAAGATGAAACATCTTCGTCTTTTATAAATAGTGTAACGTTTAATGAGAATATTTCAGCTAAATTAGTTAAGAAAGTTTCTGCTGATGGCAAAACAATTACTTATACATCGAGTTGCGAAGGTTATGATAATGCTACTTATGTGCTTACTATCACTATTGACACAATTCAGTATGATCAAGCTACAAACGTTTGGTAGATAAGAGATTTATAATCTCTTTAATTAGGGAGAATGATTATGTTATTAAAGATTAAAAATATAATTTTTGGTGTAATTTACTTTTTTGTTATCATTTATTTAGTTATTTATATTCCGTGTTTGTGGGGTTCAAAACCCTTAGTTGTAATGTCAGGATCTATGGAGCCAATTTTGAAGGTAGGTGGAATTCTATATTATGAAGAAGTGGATTTAAATGATTTAAAAGATGGAGATATTTTAGTTTATAAAACAAAAGATCATATTATATCTCATCGTATCATCGATATAATTGACTTAAATTTTGTAACTAAGGGAGATGCAAATAATACATTTGATCCAAACTTAGTAAATGAGAATCAAGTGCTTGGTAAAGGAACAAATTGGTCAATACCATATATTGGGTATTATGCTGATTTCATATACAATCATAAATATCTTCTTTACATCAGTTTAGGCTTAATTGTCGTAGATATATGTAATGATATTTATAAACAACATAAAAAGAAAGAGGGCGCAAAATTTGAAAAAAGTACTTAAAATATCATCTCTTTTACTAGCTATTATTTTACCTTTATCATCAACTTTTGCATCTTTTACAACAATGGATTCTATTACTAATAATATAAAAACGATTGATTATCAATTAAAAATAAATCCAAATGGTGGAAAGTATAATGAAAATAATGTTATTATTGACAATAACAACGTTGTTTTACCTACACCTATAAAAAGTGGATACGATTTTTTAGGGTATAGTACATCTTTGAATGGTGAAATTAAATATTCTTCTTCAATTAATAATGTAGAGAGTATTAATAACCAATTGCTTTATGCTAATTGGGGTGTAGAAAGTTATACTATTCAGTACAATTTGAATGGTGGTACTTTAAGCAATCCTAAAACTAGTTACAATATAGAAGAAACTTTTACTTTACCAATTCCTACTCGGACTGGATATGATTTTGCTGGTTGGACTGGTACTGGTGTAAGTACACCGACAACTAATTTAACAATAACTAATTCAACTGGAAATAAAACTTTTACTGCTAACTGGAAAGCAAAAAAATATTCAGTAGATATTAATTCGATTATTCAGAATGTTTCATATGCTTCTGGGTTAAATGGTTTTACTTTTACGGTTTGGATTGACGGAGTTCTAGTGGCTAATAGGGTTACCGATTACTATAATAACTCTGTTAACTATGGTTCTAAAGTTAGAGTATATGTTTATGATCGAGATGGATATAGTGTAACCTCATTTAGAGATCAAACTTGGACAGTAAACGGAAATTTGGTAATTAATCCTAGCTGGTATGATAATATTGCACCTACAATTACCAGTTTTACAGTTGAAAACCTAGGATATTATAATCCAGATAAAGGACCAGCAGCTGGCTGGAATATTCGTGTTACGATAAATGCTTATGATAATGGAACTGGTATTCAAAAATATCAGATGTGGATTGAACCTTATAAAAATGGTAGTGGTTCAACAATTCATGAAACTCAATCAAGAGTATTCACTAATGTTTTATATTTGCAAGAATCAACTGGCAGAACCTTCTGTGCAACGGCAATTGATAATGCTGGAAATAAATCGCAAAAATGTGATACGATTAGAATTTAAAATATATAATACAAATTTAAAGGGGGAATTAAAAAATGAATGAATTTTGTATTATCGGAAGATTAACAGACGATCCAGAACTTAAAATGCTAGAGAATAATGATAAAGTTGTCAATGTAACTGTAGCAGTGGATCGGGATTATAAAGATAAAAATGGAAAAAAGAAAACAGACTTTTTAAAATTTGCTTTATGGAATAAAAAAGCTGAAAATTTATGTAAGCTAAGTAAAAAAGGATCTTTAGTTCAAATTAAGGGGTATATTGTTACTAAAAAAGAAAAAGTCGGTGATAAAGTTATTGAAAAACCATGGCCTGTTGTAACCCAATATACTCATATTCAAAATAAAAAAGATCTAAATAAGAATGTAGAAAGCAGTAAAGAAACTGAAGGTATAGAAGTTTAATATGTTTGACAAAAATAAAATTTATGAGATGCAAGAATTATTAGATAAGTATGTATTATATAATTTAGAATTTCGTAAACTTGGAAATAACGCAAATGGAGAATTAGAGTTATTATTAAAAACAGGTACTGATAAAGTATCTGTTTTTAGATCTGTGAATCATACTTCTAAACATGATTATTTGAAGTTAAGCGAAGAACAAGCAAAAAAAGTGTGTTTTAAATTTGATAGGGAGGAGAATATAGTGGATTTAGATATTGTAGCAATAGTTGTGAGAACATCTGACATTAACATACCAGCTGGTAGATATACTCTAAAAACTCTTGATGAGTTAACAAAAGCACAAGATTTAGAAGAAAGACCTAAAAGTGATTTTGAAGATGGAATTGTCTATTTAATAGTAGAGAATTCAGTTGGTTGTGATTTATATGATGGTGTTTATACTTTTTCAAAAGAAAACCATGGACTATTAGAAGATTTAGAAAAGAAGTATGAACAGGAAACAGATGAGTTATTAAAAAATAATTTGAAATTAATTTTAGATTATCAAAAAAATTGTGAGGAACTTTTAATGTAAAAAAGAGTAAAAAAAGGGGGGAAAATAGTATAAAAAGAACAAAAAAACTAGAAGTCCTTCCCAACAAGACTTCTAGTATAAATGCAGTGGTTTTCAACAAAAAACCAAAAAAATTATATAACAAAAATAGCAAAAAGACAATACAAAAAATTCGTAATTGGCTTTTAATTACTACCGTTTTTCTTTTTACATTATGTGTAAATATAAATAATGTAAGAGCTGTAGAAAAGATCGAAGGTGGTGATTTAACAGAAACGGATTTAAAAACTATGATTTATAATACAGCTACGACAATACAAGGAATAGGTATTTTTATAGCATTTGTTGTTTTAGTGGTCTTTATAGTTCAATTTATATATGGTGATGATGAATTGAAACAAAGAAGAAAAAAGACAATTTTATATACACTTGGGGGTATAGTATTACTAATTTTAGCTCCATCAATTATTAATTTAATTATTGATTCATTAGTGGTTAGTGAAACATGATGATAGCTAGTATTGTTTCCGATATTAGATTCGGAATATTTGATGTGTTGCGTGGGCTTGGCATGTCTATTGTGAATACCATTTATAATACAATAGATACTTTATATGAAGTGGCAGAAAAAATAAATAGTATTAATTTTATCGATTTACTAAAGGATATGGATGGATCAATATTTGTAAAAGTATTTAATGCTTTTTTTATTTTGTCATTTACAGTTTTATTCTTGTTTTCAGTATGGAAAATTACTTTTAAAATTTTAGATGCTGATTCTCAAGAAACACCATTATTTGAAATAGTAAAAGAAATTGTAAAATGTGGTGTTCTTATTTTTTGTACTTACTTATTATTTAATACATCTATTAATATTGGTGTACAATTTTCTGAGATGGTTTATGATAATTTTACTACTGAAAGTTCAACTATTGGAGATAAAATGAAAACAGCATATTTGACAGCGAATGAAGCATGTTTTGCAGAATCAGCTGGGGAAAGTAAGGACGAATCGAATGTAAATGGCTTAAAAGAACAATTAGAGGGATATGCTGATGTTTCAAATGCAACGACAATGGAAGATTTTGAAAAACTGGTGCGAAATGGTACTTTAGATGCTTCTATTGTTAGTGATTCAGGATCATTTAGCTATCGATGTGAGATTTATAAAAAAGGATTTTTTAACGATGGAGAAGATTATGCTTTTAATTATAATTTTTTGTTTGGAATTGTAATTGGCATAATATTTCTTTTTGCCATTGCATTTGCAGTAATTCAATTAGGACGAAGGCAATTTGAAATAGTTTTTTTAATGACAATAGCACCTTTAGTTTTTGCTACATCGGTTTGTCGTAAAGAACAACGATCGGCTTTATATCAGCAACTTGCTTCACTTGTGTTGCAAGCAGCAGCAATGATGCTTCTAATTGGTCTAACATCTATTATGTTTAGTGCCATTCAAAATAGTGAAGTGATTAATGAAATGTCATATTTTATGAAAATTGTTGCTCAATCTATTTTATATATTGGATGTGCTACGTTATTACTTACTGGTTCTACATCACTAAATCGATTTATTGGTGAAAATGTATCGGCAAATAGTGGTAGAGACATGTTAACATCTATGTTAGGAATTGGAGGCTCCGCTATTGCTGCTGGAGGAATGGTAAAAGATGTTTTAAAAACAGGTAAGAATGTTAGCTCTAATTTAAATCAGAGTAGAAAAGGAATATCTCAATTAGCTAGAAGTGGAGCATCTCAAGTGAAAGATACTATCGTAGGTGCTGCAACTTCTTTATCACCTGGATTTAGTAGTTTCTATGGAAAAAGAGAAGCTAATAAAGTTAATAAAGGAGCTGCAAATATGACAAGAGGAACAATGATGCAACAGAGTTCTAATCCATTTATACGTGCCTATGGCAGAAATTTGGTTGCAAAGGGAGAAAATAAAATTAATGATGCTGCTAGTAAATGGGATTTTGTAAATAACAAATATAATCCAGAGCATCTAAAAAATAAAATGGAAGAATCAAAAGCAAATATCAATGCTATAAAAAGTGGTTTTGGTGGAACTTTTGATAGCATTAGAAACTTTGGAAATCCAAACCATGCTAGGTATAAAAATCGACCAAAAGTATCAGGATTATCTAATGAAAGTGAAAGTATTTAAAAAAGGGGGAAAATAAATGTATATAACATTAAAAAGTATAAAAAAGAATATAAGTTTCTTCAAATTAGAAACAGAAGACTTGGCATTGGGATTTATAATTGGCTTTTTATTCACTATATTTTTTCTCCTTCATTTTTATACTTTGTCATTTTTGATTTTAAGTGGAGGTATTATATCATTGCTTCCAGTTGATTTCAGTAAATGTAACAGAGTGTATAAATTAGGAATTCTTTTTTTTGAATTTTTAATTAGGGCAAAAGTTTATGTATTTGGAAAGGGGGAAAATTAGTGAATATTGAAAAAATAAAAAAGAAGGAAAATAGAAATGTTGATAAAATAAGAAAATTGCGAACAACAAAATATCTAACAATGAATGATCTGAAAAAGAAAATTCATAATTCTCAGTTTATTACTAATATTAGTAGCATAGAGAGTAATGGAGTAATTCATTTAAAAACTAATCAATTTGCTTTGATGTATAAAGTTAGTTCCATAGACTTATCTCTCACAACGGAACGTGAAAAAAATATTTTTTATAATACTTTATCAAAATTATATCGATTACCTTTTACTATTAAAGCATATAAAATAGATGACAAGATCAATTTAAATAAAAATAAAGAAGAATTACAAAGTTTGATTCATAATTCTAATAATGAAAATGCCAAAAGTATTTTATCCAATAATTTAAATTTTATAGAACGAATAGAACAGGAAAATATGACATCAGCTAGTTCTTATTTTTTTGCAATTATTTGTAAAAGTGAAGAAGAATTAGAGAAAAATAAAGAGATTTTTGAAATGGCATGTGCCTCAATAGTTCCGAGTTTAAACATTGAACTTATTTCTAATATTAAATTTTTAGTTAAAATTTTTGCTAATCTTTATTTTTCAGATGTTAATTTAGATCAAATTCTCTATTATGATATGGTAGATTTATTAGTACCTTCCACAGTTAGAGAAATGGTATCTTCTTTAAAATTTGATGATAAAGATATTCAACTTCTAACAATAAAAAATTATCCACTTTTTATAGAGGATCATTTTTTGGATCGAATAATTAATTTACCAAATGTAAAAGCGTCTATTACTATAAAAAATATTGAGAATCAAAGTAGTTTAATTAATAATTTGAATAGTAGTTATAAAGCTGTATTAGCTGATTATAATTCAAATAAGAACTTAAGTGATTCTACTGAAATGAGATCGTTGTTAGATAACTATCGGTTATTAATTGAACAAATTACTGCAAATGATGAAAAAATAAAAGAAGTGGATATTGTTCTAGCAATTTCTGGAACAAAAGAAGAACGAGAAGAAATAGTTAAAGAGATTAAAAGAAATGCAGATCTTTATCAAATTAAAGTAGATATTCCAAGATTTTTGCAATTATCTGCTTGGCAAACTTATGATTTAACTGATAAAAGTCTCAAGGGGTATGAAATGTACTTTCCGACACAAACTTTGGCTGCTGGATTCTTTTTTACAGAAAGCTATCATAATGATACAACTGGCTGGCTTGTAGGAGAAGATGTTTATGGTTTACCTATATTCTTTGATCCTTATTCTTTAAGTAAAAATCGTATTAATCATAATATATCTATTTTAGGTACTTCTGGGGCAGGTAAGAGTTTCTTACTAAAATTAATGATATTAAATGAGTTTGCTAGAAATACTAGAATTGTTGTTTTTGATATAGAAAATGAGTATTCGAAATTATGTAAAAGGTGTGGTGGAGAGATAATTAATTTAGCAAATAAATCTTTAATTAACCCACTTCAAGTTAGATATGTTTTAACAGATGATGATGATACATCAATTTTAAGTAAGCATTTGGGATTTTTAGAAAATTTCTTTATAACTATTTTTAATGATATATCTGAAAAGGAACTAGTGGTTTTATTAGATATAGTTGAAAAGTTTTATAATTCTCGTGGTATAACTAATGAAACAAAATTAGAAGAGTATCAAAGGATGACTTCCAAAGATTATCCAATTTTTTCTGACTTGTATGCTTATATATTAGAGAAGCAAAAGGATAATATTAGCTTAGAAATGTCATCAATTCTTTCAAGCTTGGAAGTTTTAGTTAAAAGATTAGTTATAGGCCAGGATAGTAATTTATTTAATGGAATTACTACAATAGATTTAAACAATAATTTAATTGTATTTAATTTACAAGAACTATTTTTTAATTCTAGTAGAAGAATAATTAATACCCAAATGTTAAACCTGCTTACTTATCTTAGCAATGTAATTGTTGATAATAAAAATAAAAATGAATTGGATCATGAGTTTAATAAAATGATGATGGTATTTGATGAAGCTCATAATTATATTGATGAAGATAATCCTACATTAATTAAGTATATGGATCAAATTAGTAGACGTGCTAGAAAGTATAAATTATCAGTTGTTCTTGCTAGTCAGCAACCAAGTGATTTTACAAGTACAAATAATATTCTACGTCATGCTTCTGCGATGTTTAACAATTGCCAATATCAAATTTTTGGTATGTTAAAAGATAATGATGTAGAGGCAGTAGCTAAATTATATACAAATACTCCACTTACAGAAACGCAAAAGAACTTTTTAGCAAAATGTAATCAAGGGGAATTCTTGTTAAATATTACCAACAAAAATCGAATAAGAACTAAAGTTTTTGCAACTCCAATACAGAAATATTTTATGGGGGAAGTAGATGAAATTACTCAAGAAATTATTGACGATTAAAATTGTGTGCATCCTAATTGGAGTAGTTGGTTTTTTTGTAATCGTAATTTCATTAATTGCGGCTATTTTTGGAGTAAATATCGGATATGAGAGTGCGAATAATTTAGCTGGAGATTATAGGGGGATGTCAGCAGTTGTAAATAATCAGATCTATGCCCAGCGATATAGATTACTGCTAGATGAACTTATGGTTGCCAACGGATATGTTAGTTTAGAAAGACTTGTATTTTATTTACAAAGAACAAATAATGTTTTAGATGTTACAACGCTATCTGATGAAACATGGAAAGAGGCTTATTTGGCAAATTTAAATGTGCAATCTAGGCAAATGAAACCGATTAAAACTGTTTGTAAAGAATTAAAAGAAAATGAAGATTTACCAGAATATACAATTGAAAGTGGAACAAATGAAAATGGCGTTGAAATTGAGGCTTTAAATCTTTGTTATGTATTAGATAAAGATGTGGCGACTTCAGATGATTATACTGAAGATTATCCATATCTTCCGTTTTCATTTCCATTTGATTTAGAACAAGACTTTACTACTACTTCTTTTGTTTTTGAAAATAGAGAAGTAAATTTAGATTTAACAGAGGAGGAACAAGCCTCTGCTAATTTTCATTCTGGATGGGATTTTGCTGTACCCATTGGAACTGAATTTTATTCAGTATGTAACGGAACAATTGATGAAGTGATTATGACACAAAATAATGATTTGTCCTACAATGAATCTAAAAATGCAACTGGTAATTATATATCAGTCAAGTGCGACAATGGTCTAATAGTAACTTATCGACACATTAAGTATATGAGTATGCCATATGGTATTAGAGAAGGTACAAGAGTAGAAAGAAATGATTTGCTAGGTTTAACTTCAACTACTGGTCGGAGTACGGGACCTCATTTACATATTGACGTTGTAAATGATAAAGGAATTTACATGGATTTCATGGAATATGTACAGTTTGGGTTCGAAAAATATCAAGGTAATATAACAGAAGGGGGAATTTATGGTAGAAAAATATCTTGAAGAAGTTAGAAATGGTGATGATTTAAAAAACTATGTAATTGATTATTATATAGAAAATTATAAAGATTCTACAATGGAAAAAATGATTTTAGCAATGGAAGATTTAATGAAGTATGGTTGTATTTCTGGTATTATTCCAAATTTAATATATTATGAAGATACAACAAATTTTTATGATAAATATAAAAATAACATTAATAAAATGGTTAGTAATATAGGCATTCCAATGGAAGAAATTTTTGGTGATAAATTTGATAAAGAAGATCCGTTAGTTTTAGATATTACAAACAAGAATTTATTAGCATGGTTTGGATTTGAAGAGACAGCTTCACAAATATATGAACAAATCATTGAAAAGGTGAATTCTAATCAATATGATTATAGCTATTAAAAGTTAGGGGGAAATATGATAAATATTTATAGAAGAAATTTTGGAAGAAAGATAAGACATTTAAGAAGAGATGTTTTTGGCTATTCCATTGCACATTTTGCTCACTTAGTAGATTGTGATAAAGATACTATTTATGAAATTGAAATAGGAGCTATAAAGTGTCCTGAACCACAGCTTATATTAAGAATCGCAGATGTTCTCGATTCTTTTTATATGCAATTTGTTAGGCCAAAGTATGAAAAGATTTTTTTATATAACTTAAATTGGGGAACATCTAATCCTTATGAGATTTTATCTATGATGCAATTTACACAGGCTCTTGGTGATGCAATTATACAAGTTAAAAATCATAAAATGGAGGAGGATAATGAAAAATAAAGAACTTATAAAGCAAAAAATTTTAGAGATTGGCAATAAGAAAAACATTAAAACAGTATTTGAAGATTTTGTAATCTGTGCTGCTTATGCTATATCTAATTCTGTGTACTATGATCAATCAAAAGAAGATCAATATTTAGCAATTTCTAGTAAATATCAAAACGAAGATTTGGATGGATTTGCTGAAATGATTGCATATCTAACATTAGAATATGCTAAGGAAAACCCACGAGATATTCTTGGTGAATTATATGAAGAATTCGGTCTATTTAATTCAATAAATAGGCAGTACTTCACACCAGAACATTTGTGTAATCTAATGACGCAAATCACCCTAGAAAATATAGATGTAAATAATACAATAAAGAAAAAAGGATATATTTCAATTAATGATCCTGCTTGTGGAAGTGGCAGAACACTTCTTTCTGCTTTAAAATATCTTGAAAAAAAAGGTATTGATTTAGATTGTGTTTTTGTAGAAGGTGATGACGTATCATTATTTTGTGCATGTATGACTTATCTTAATTTATCATTGTATGGAGCTAGTGGAGTAGTAAAACATCAGGACACTTTAACTCAAAAGGTGTATTCTGTGTTTTATACCCCTCAGTATGTTTATAATAAAAAGTTACACGAAAATATGCAAGATAAAAGTGGAATAGAAGAAATACCACTTGCATAATAACGGGGTAAATATGAAAATTATTGAAATTTACGACTATGATACAAAAGATACAATAATGTCTTTAAAAACTAATAAGAAAAAGCATATTCAAAAAGACGTGATTGATTATTTAAAAAAGGAAGGCTTTAATCTTCTTTTACAAGGAAAGATAACTCCATTTAGTGATGCTTATTTATATTGGCTAGCATATAACAAAAATACAGGCAAAACCATGAAACTCTGGTATCGTGAAAAAGAAAAGTCTAATATAATCGAAGAAGAAGTAGAAAAGGAAGATGTCTATGAACAACTATAAAATTAACTGTCAACTAGTTATTCTGTTATTAAATAACAATAATGAGTATAGTAATAAATATACTACTTACATTAATAATAATTTGGATTTCATGAATATTTTAGATGAATATTATGAAAGCAAAGATATGAGGACTATTATGATTGATAAAAATAATCAGTCTATATGTTTTTCAAATCCAGATGTTAAAGTCAGTTATTATGATAGGGCTAGCAATAAAGCTGAAGTTTATACAGAGGAAGTACATATACATTGTAATGATTTAGAAGATTTTGATCGATTTGCAAATTATTTGTATAGTACAGAAGAGTTTAAAAATAGTTTAGTTGATACATGTCCACTTCCACATTATGAATTTCTTAAAAAATTGAATGAAAGTGAACTAGTTATAGAACCAATGACAAATGAAAAAGACATTACTAGAAGTTTAGTAAATTATTTAGCTCAAAAAGATAATGAAACTATTTTTAGAGCTATAGCAATTCATTTTTGCAATTTAATAGATAATCCAAGAGATATAGATACTAATTTAGTCCATAGATTGAATGATATTTATAAAAACTCTGTTATGAATAATAATGAATTATTTTTTTCATCTAGCATTGCGAACCAAATCATTAGTACTATTGAAAAGGAAGATAGTCATACAATTACAAGACATATGCCAAATAATAATATAGAATTAAATAATAATTCTGTGGAATATGTAGTTGACGAAAACAAAGAATATAATTTTTAGTTTGGAGGTAGAAATGAAAGATAAAATTGTTTTAAGTTTAAAAGAAATAAGAAATTATAGATTTTCAATTATACAAATAAATGATGATCTTTATATAAACGAAAAAGATTTAGATAATATTGAAAAATTAAGATTAAAAGGTTTTAATGATTTAGCAGATTCTTTAAATAAGTTAAAAGTTTACCATTTAGAAGATAGTGTAAATGATAATAAAATTAGTGATGGGTATGGTTTAAATAGTTATAATAGAACATTTAATAATTTTGAGTATAAAAATGATGACATCAACTTTTGTCTTTTTATAGTTGTTGCTGTTCTAATGATATTAATTTTCTTTTTTTTCTTGCCAATATGCTATAGTACCATTTGGTAATTAATTATTGAAAGGAGGAGTATGATGAGAGATAAATTAGAATCAGAAGTATACAATAGCAAAATATTTCAATGGCTTAAATCTGATAATATGATCTTTTATGATTCAGATTATATATTTATTAAATATCCATATTCAGAAAATTTAGATTTAATCTATGGGAATTATCTTAGTTATGTTGGTATTGGTAGCAGTTTAAAATATGCTGGAATATATGATAAAGAAAAAAATGTTTTATTTGCTATAGATTATAATTTAAAAAATGCTTTAAAACTTTCTTGGGATGATAAAATATTCAAAGATCTGTCAGAGTTAGAATTGGGATTAATTTCCAAGTTAAATACTTGTATTAATGATTACGTATATCAAAATAAAGAAGAATTTTATAAAGCGGTCAATGATTATAAAGGATATGTTGACGTTAGTGATATTGAATCTGATTTTATAAGAGGAAAAACGAATTACAAATACAATACTAATATATCTAAAATATCAAACGAAGATATTTTAAAATATTTAGACCATGAAGAATATGTTTTTGATTGGGCATTTGATTACATTCAAAAAAATAAAAAGTATATAGGTGAAAATCTAAAAGATAACGATGTTAAGAATGAATATTTAACTTCAATTCTTAATAATAAAAATCATCCACTACATAAGGCGCGAGAAATAAGAATATCTTTGGAAAAAATTGCTGCTTCAACGGTACATGTATATATTTATAAAAATGATATAGCATTTGATTTTAAATATGATAAAACATCATTGATGAATAGTGTATCTAATTCTTATATTTCTACTTATAATATGTCAGCTTCTGATCGTAGGGAATATGAAAAGCAATTTGGAAAATATACGGATTTTAATTTTAATGATATTTACAAAATAGAATATAGAAATAAACCAATCTATGTTGATCGAAATTATGAAAATTCGTTAAAAAAAGAATATACATTATGAAAGATATAAATGAATATAGAAAATATTTACCTGATTATTTAAAAAAATATCATGGAATAACAAATCCAAAAAAATTTTTTCGATGTTTAAACCCCGAACATGGGGATGAACATCCTAGTATGATCTATACACCCAAATATAATATATGTAAATGTTTTGCATGTGGAGTACACTACGATATATTTTCATTAGTAAAATTAGATTTTCATTTATCTTCTTTTCAAGAGCAAATAAAAAAGGTTGAAGAATTGTTTTTAAATTATGTCCCAGAAAAATCAGAATTTAATCAAAAAATAATTAAGTATGATTATACCAATTATTTTAATAAGTGTATTAAAAATATTCATGAAACAAATTATTTATTACAAAGAGGAATATCACAAGAACTAATTGATAAATATAAAATTGGTTATGATAACGAAAGGCAATTAGTTATCTTTCCTATTAATAAATATTGTTATTATGCTCGTTCAGTAAATAATGATCTTAAATTAAAAAGTAAGGGAAATAGTGATATATGGAATAAGCACTATTTTTTAAATGGTAGTAAGGAAGATCTGATTTATGTAACTGAAGGTATTATTGATTCTTTATCATTAGAAATGGTCGATAATAAGGTTAAAACAACAAGTATTAATGGAGTAGGGAATATCAATTCATTGATTCAAGCGATAAAGAAGAGTAATTATAAAGGTGCAATTGTTATTACGTTTGATAATGATGAGTCAGGGATAAAAGCGAGTAAAGAATTGAAGGAAAAATTATCTTGTTTAGGAGTTAAGTCTTATGATTGTAATTTATCTGCATTTGTAGATAATGCAAAAGATATTAATGAGGCCTTAGTGAAAAATAAGAAAAAATTAAAAGAGAGTTTTCAATACATTAATGCTCTTTATAAATACGACAATTATTTAAGAACTGAAAAAGAGGGTGAGGATATTGTATTATGATAGTCAAAATTTAATCAAAGAAAAAATGAAGGAACAGCAAAAAGCAAGATTTGATTATCAACAAAAAATGGTAGAAATAAAAAATAAATATGGGGTTGATTTTAATATAAATTATTTAGATTCGGATTATATTAAAGAGATTGTTTTTAATATCTCTAACTATAAAAATAAAATAAATGATATTCAAATTAATTATGATAATGATATGAATCTAATCAGTATGAATTATCAATATTCTGATAATCGAATTGCTAAAAATTTTAATCCAAAAAAAGTAATTAAAGAGATAGAAAAAGAAAATAATTTACAAACCATTTTCTTAGAGATTATTGGCTGTATGAATGAATATATTGAAAAAAAGCAAAAAATAAGCACAAAAAGAGATGTTAATTTAAATACACAAGAAAAAATGTTACAAATAAATAAGAATAATGAAAATTAGCAACTTTAAAAATAAATACTTACCAATTAAGCTAGAGTTTACCTGGTTTTTTAAAATAAAATACATATTTTTATATGTAAAAAGTATGTATTTTTGCGAGTGCAAAAATAGAATTGCACCAGTAAAATAAAAGAAAAAGCCTTATAAAATAAGGGTTTGTTCTTTTAACTGGTGCAAACACCATATCCTGTTTAATTTTTAAAGTTGTAAAAATAAGGGAAATTATAGAAATAAATGGGAAGGAGGACAAGATTATGACAATAAGTATGCTTGAAGAAAGTTTACTTTCTTTAGATGGTGAATATAGAGAGTCGTTAGCTCATTGTTTAGTTGAAAAAAAGTATCTTAGCGATACTCCTTTGCAATTATCTCTAGGAACAGAGAAACAGCAAAAAGAATTAGAAGAAGTTTACAATCAGGTTTTAACACAGAAACAAGTAAATGAAATAGTTGATTATATCTCTAATGAAATGAAAGATGATTTTCAATATAATTCTTTTAAAAGAATTGTATCTGAATATTATAATCGAAAAGAAGAATTAGAAATTAATATTTAATTGCATATTTTAAAAACCTACTGTATAATACTATCTTGATGTCAGTGGGTGGTATAACATGAATTATAAGTATGATTCGATTGTTTATTTATTAAAAAAGAAATATAGTAATTATCTAGGTAATACTCTTGCTTTACTTGAATCAGCGGATTTGCATACCATAATACAGGTATTATTGCCTGAGTATAGATTGTATATTTTTAAACAAATAAGTCAATTATTATCACCAGATGATTATTGTCGCGGTCTTAAATATGCTTACACAAAAACTTTAGGCGTTAATTCAAAAGAAAGTAAATTATCATTAGAGGAAATTTTGGATTTATTTAAAATGGCTGATCCTAAAAAAATAATGGGTGCAGATTATAGAAGATTTTTAAAATTTCCAAATGAAGTAACTATTTATCGTGGTACAAATGAAAATGGTGATTCGAATGCTATATCATGGACTATTGATAGAAAAAGGGCAATATGGTTCTATAAAAAATATGGTTCTAAGGGAACGGTATTTAAAGCGAAAATAAAAAAAGAAGATATTATTTGTTATTTGGATAAAACAGCTTGCTTTGAAAAAGAAGCAATTATTAATCCACAAAAAATATTCCAACTTGTAGAGCTTTCAAAAGATGAAATAGATAAAGATATTGACTTTAGTTCTTTAGATTATCATCCGGTTGCAATTGTTAATTACGATTATGTTATAAATGCAACTAGATATGTTGTGCAATCTTTAGCTAATATTGGCATAATGCCAACACAAGAATTGATTTCTGAAATATTTAATTCATATGCTACTAGAGGAAAATATAAATCAAACTATGTTATAGATTTTCCATCAGGTGAATGTATAAAAGTGTATGATCTTTTAGTAAAAATAAGTGGTACTTGAAGAAAGTACCATTTTTAAACTTTAGATATATTTTATAACTAAAAAATAAAGAATGATAATTTTTGATTTTATTAAAAAGGGGTGAGGATAAATGACAAGGTATACTATAGTTGCAGATCAAAACTTAGAACAACAGATAAAAGAATATATGAAAAAAAATAAATTATCTACAAAAAGTGCAGCTATAAAAAAATGTATTAAAGAAGCAAGTGAATCAAATGAAATAATGCTTCTTTTTTCAGATATAAATAATAAGTTAAATCGTTTGTTATATAGAGAAAATATTAATAAAAAATTGTTAGAACAAATATATGCAAATTTGGGATTCCCTATGAATGAAAAATTAGAGGATAATCTCTTGCTACGTGAGTTTTATGATAAAAATTTTAAAAAGTACGTAGATTTTTAAGAACATTCAAATAAATTATCAGAAACGTTAGTATATCTTACTAGAGTTCTTGAAATTCAATATAATTAATATATTAAAAATTTATAATAAAATTATTTAAAATAGATATCACAAAATAAAGAAAAGGCGGGTGGAAATATTGGAAAAGATTTTTATGATTTTATTGCTAATATTTAGTTTAATGGGATTGATTTTAGAAGGTAGTTCTCTTTTTGAAATAGTAACAGTTGGGTTACTCTTTTTAATTTTTATAGAGTTAGATAATAAAAGAAATACTAAGTAATGTATTGAACTTAATTTATATATTAAAAATAAAAAGGGGGGTAAAATGAATATAGAAAAAGGTTTTTTTTGTATAGAAGATTCAGACTATTATGAAGGATATTATAATAAAAATCAGAGTTGGAATGGTTGGGCAATGCCATATTTTGATAAAGTAAATGCAATACTAATTGCTCATGATTTTAGTAGTTTAGGATATGAAATAACTTATGATAAATATAAGGATTGTTTTATTTGTAAAATAACTGAAAGTGATAATGAAATAAGTACAGAAATTGTGAAAAAAAAGATTATAGATACTATCGATGGTGAAAAAGAATTGTATGATTTTGGCTCTCTTGGATGGACTTGGGATGGCTATGAAAACAATAATAGAGAAGTTGAAATTATAGCTATTTGGTCTAGAGATTTTGGAGATTTTGGTGTTAATGCAATTTTATACCAACACAATATTCCAGTAGCTAACATTGCTGATAGTTTTGAAATAGAAAACAATGGCAAAAGTATCTATTTGGTAACTAAAATCAAAAATTTAATGTATAAGAATTTTGAACAATACACAAAACTTCCTAAAGTATCAAACTGTTCTAAAATATTGCAGGATGTATATGACGGGGTTTATAGCAGTGATAGTGAAATGTGTCATATTGATTATGAAGGATGGAATGATTTTTATAATGAAGAATATTCTAAAGATGATATTGATTTCTTAAAAAAAGAGGTAAAGAAGTACGGATTAGAAGAAGTTTTGGAAATAGATACTGGGGAATATCTTGTTTTGGGTTATGGAGATTTAATAACATTATTTAATGACGATCGTAATTTTGAAAGATTAGAATTAGATAAAGCTGATAAGATAACGAATACAATTAGTCAAGAATTCAGAAGATCAAAAGATAAAAGTAAACAAAAGCTAGAACAACTTTGTCAACGGTATGGAATAATATTAAATGATTATTTATATATTGAAGGATACACTAATCTAATAGATTTATACCAAGATTATGAAATAGAAGAAAACACCATGAATATATAATATTTCATATAAAAAGATGTGGGGTTTTTATGTCAAAAGAATTTATTAGGAGAAGTATAAGTATATCTAATGATTTGAACAAGCGAATAAATGATATGGCAAGTAAATATTCGTATACTTATAAGAATGATCTAATCATTGAACTTTTAGAATTAGGCATATTAAAATTTAACGAGGATTTAGAATTAAAACAGCTAATAGATAATTTATTGCCCAAAATAGATAATTTAATCCAATTATTGGAAAAAAGAAATGTTTAATGATTCTAAAACGATTTTTATTACTCATCCTTATTATGCAGTAAATAATCCTGATAATAATTTGAGAATTTATCATAAAGCTAAAAATTCCAATAAATGGACATTTATACAATGTACAACAAAAGAAGAATACCGTCAAAAAATTAAACAATACATAATAGGATTTTTTGATTATAGTAGAAATGAAGAAAAAAGTTATGTGTCAATTTTTGATTATTTACATAATAATGAAAATGGTATGTTCCAGTATTTTTTGGGAAGTAAGAAAAGTAAAGAAACAATGTATACAAATCAAATGAAAAGAGAACAAATGGCTATCTTAAAAGATGGCTCTTTTTTGTTAGATAAAGACGTTCCAAAATTACAGAAAAGATGGAGCAATTATATAGAAAATAGTAACATACAATTATCAGTTTTATCTTTTTATCGGGAATATATTGATCGAAATATCAATGCAAAAGATCTACAAAAAAAGATTGCCGTGGACGTTATGCCCAAATTTTTGAAATATTGTGGATATGATAATCCAAAGAAAAGTTTAGAATGGGTTGTGGCACTACATACTGATAATGAAAATAATTATCACTATCATATTTCATGGGTAGAAAAGAATCCATGCTATAAAAGTAAAAATGGTAATTTATCTTATAGAAGAAAATTAAAAATAACCGGTGAAGAAAGAAATTTTTTAAAAAGACAGGCAGTACTAACAATAGAAAGGCAAAAAGTATATACTCCTGCGTTAAAAAAATTAGAAAAAAATTTAGATGACTTAAAAAAATATTTTAATCCAAATGATTGTAATTTTACTCTAAAAAACATTCATAATGTCGAAATTGAAGAAAAAATTGTAAAACTTGGATATTTATTAAATCAAATAAGAGGGACCGATAGAAAATATATTAAGTATAACTCTTTACCACGTAATGAGTTAGGTATAGAAATTAGAAATATTACAAAAGAGATTAAGCGGGAAATTTTTAAAGATCCGAAAATTAAACAGATTCAAAATAAAATAATGGAAACTGTTAGAGATATTAATGGTATTTTAATTGATATTGATAAAAGAAATAATATTAATGTAATTGAATTTAAGAATGAATTAGAAAATAAAATGCTTAATCAAAAATTAGAAAGAAATGATAGTTATATTTTGAATGCTATTGTCAATCACGCATTATATAATCATAGTTATCGAAAGAAAAAATTGGAAAAAAGCGATTTTAAATTAGAAGATATAATTCAAGAGATTTCTTATGATAGTTATACAGAAAATTATAAAAATCTTAAAAAAAATAGTTTGTTAAAAATACGTAGTAATATACTTAAAAATGTTTTTAAAGGGAATACAACTAAATATGAGATTATCAAAACATTAAACAGATTAGTATATGAACAGGATAAAATTGCACAAGAGTTTTATAAAATGCTAGAAGAAAAAGAATACGAAAAATAAGTAGAGGTGATGTTGGTTGGAAGAATTGAATATAAAAAGTTTGATAAATGAAAATATGATTCCACGAGTATTAATAATTGCTTTTCCTACATTTGATTTTATAAATAATAATGTGGTTCATAAAGAAACACAACATTTACAAGCTAATTTAATGTACTGTGATAATGACATTTGCTATTATGATTTTAATAATGGAGAATACATTTATATAAATACTAGAAATTTAATTAATTATGTTGAAAAAAGAAATTGTAAATCTGAAAAACTCAATATATTAGGGTTATTCCTTTTTAACAAGGATTATAATGGCTCGATAATAGAGAAAATAAGTGACGATTATAATAAATATAATTCCATTAAAATGAATAGTTT
Organism: Bacilli bacterium; assembly: GCA_017888105.1. GTDB lineage: Bacteria > Bacillota_I > Bacilli_A > RF39 > UBA660 > Caccenecus. Next base: position 604 of record JAGHGS010000172.1, on the reverse strand, counting down.
TGTAGATTCGGATTTTAAAAAGTATTTGATTAGTGAATCCAACATTTTTTTTCGCTATTTAGACAATATTTGCGATAATGAAAAACTAAAAGAATATTTGAGCAATCAAGAATTAATAGATATAGATAATACCATTGAAGATTTTTATATTTATACTAACAAATATGATAGTGAAAGTATTATTCAAGACTATATTGATAAATATGATAGTGCTGGCATCATCAAATGGTTCGTGGGACTCACTAATACAGAAGATCTTATAAAAAATATTAAAGAAACAGAAAATGAAACACAATTATCTTAAAAAAATAACTTGTTAAAAACGCGCATTAAAGTACTTAAAATATTTTAAATGGGTAGACAATTAAGTATGAGACTATCAAAACTTTAAACAGATTATTATATGAACAAGATAAAATTGCACAAGAGTTTTATAAAATGTTGGAAGAAAAAGAATTAGAAAGATAGAAAGGTGGTTTAAAATGAAAGAATTAAATATTAAACAATTAATAAATGAATATAAAATACCTTTAGTTATAAAAGAATATCTTGATTGTCCTGATGAATTATTAGGAGATAAATCTTATTTAGAAACAATAATGTT
>JAGHGS010000171.1 GCA_017888105.1 Bacilli bacterium | reverse complement strand
ATGTTGGAGTATAAGCAATTGATGCCCCACCTTTTATATAACCAATTCTATTTTCCTCTGTTTCAATTGTAGTATCCTCAGGAATACCATCCTCACTATCAAATTCCATAACATATAACTTACCACTTCCTAAAGTAATTACATCTTTATCTCTTTTAGCCATTTTAAAATCACCCTTTCTTTATTTTTTCTAAAAAAGTATTTATTTCATAAATTGTTACATATAACTGTTCATCTTCTAGCCAATCAGTATTTTTATCATACTGATAATCTTCACTATTTAAAAATTTCTCAATAGTTTTTTCAATTTGAACATTTTTTGTTTCATAATAATATTCTAAAGTCAAATTATGTTCTATAATATTATTTAAAACATCAGCACCCCTAATAGTAGTATTATCTATATAAATGAACCATGGTAATTCTGGAGGCTTTAAATATCTTAACTCCTTCCATTTAAATCCTGTTCCATTTTCTAAAATTTCTTGTATATCCATTATAATTCCTCATTAATTCTTTTTTCTAACTCTTTTTCAGCTTTAGAATAATTCTTTTCAATAAAATCATTCCCTTTAGTTCTTCCACCATTTCTGGTTTGATGCCCATTTTTAAGTAAATGAGTTAATCGATATTCGGGATCTTTAACATACCATGTATCTGTTACACCACTGATACTTTCGTAAGTTGTTTTAACATCAATATATTTATTATATTTGTTTCTTTTTCCTTTAGGAGCATCTCTTTTTGTATTTGATTTAAATTCCTGTGATACTTCATGAATAATCTTCTTAGTATTTTTTATGACTTCATTATTGTAACTTTCTAAAGTATCCATAACAACATTACTAAAATTATTAATTGAAATTTTTAACACCACAACCACCTACAATTGTAAGCTCATTATGATTTAATTGAAAATCATCCACATTAGTAATATTAAATATTTTATTTTCATAAATGATACGATATATTTCTGTGTTAAATATTAGATCTTTTAGTGCTTCACAGTATCGTATCTTAAAATTAAATGTGGAACCACTTATTTCTGTTCGAGCATTAAAATATTCCTTACCACTCGATTTATTTACGTTTGCGTGTATATATGGATTCTTTTCTTCTTTCGACTTTTCAGAAACATAGTAATCTTCCCATTTTTCGGTATTAATATCTAATTTCTGAAACCTAATTATTTTATTATATACTGCCATCTTATTTAGTCTCCCATTTCAACTGCATAATAAAATCATTTTTCAACTTATTGATTGTTGCATTTTCTTTCACACTATTAGAATTTCTATCAAACAAATCTTCAATGACTAAGAGAGCTAATTGTTTAGCTCTCTCGTCATCATGATTGAAATCTCCAACTGCTCCTTTTAACCATGCATCAGCTACTGCAATATATCTTGTAATTCTATCATCAGTACTTTTATCCGAAAAATCGATACCCAATTCTTTTTTTACATCGTCAACACTGAGCATAGCATCACCATCGTTATACAGAAGCTACATTACTAATTTCAATGTATCCATTTACAAATGCATCAGCATCTCTTACTTGTACATCTTCTCTTTCAACTGCTCTATAAAGAGTTAAATCTTCTTCAAATGCATTTAATTCTCCAGCTGCTGCTACATTAGAAGCAAGAATATTTACTTTTTTACGATCGAATAACTTAATTCCTTCTTTTAAATCACCAATTATAACTGGGATTTGAGAGGCAGTAACCTCATAATAACTAGAAGTTGAAGGATTTCCAGTTGGCTCAGCAACAACGGTATATACATATGATCCTTCACTACCACTTCTTGTATAATAAGTTTTACCTGCTTTAACAGTTTGGTCTGTAGATGCAGTATATACGTTTTCGCTTGCTAAATCAGCGTTAGGAACAACTCTAATAGGTACAACTGTAGCTCCAGCTGCTAAAACTAAATTCATTGGATCACTTGGATTAGATTGTAATAAATAATTTCCTTCACTATCTTTTAATGTATCAAGATATTGTAGTCCATCATCATTAGTAACTATTTTTGATGTGCTCTTAAATGCTTGTCCCAAAGTTACATTTAAAGCTCTCTTAATGTCATCTAAACCAGTTAGTTCTGCTTTTGCTTTTGTCATAATTGCTTCAATAATTAATTTGTTTCTCGTTACACGACTCTCATCAGCTATCCATTCAGTTAATAAACTATAAATATTAGCATCACTATCTTCAAGTAATTCATTTGTTACTGGTAAAATACCTGCATATTTGCCGATTTCATAACTAATTCTATCAAATTGAGGAGTATTTTTCGAACCAATAGTACTTCCTTCACCCACTTTAGAGAATCCAGTTTGAGAGGATCTTTTCTTATAAGTTCTTTTTCCACTCATAGTACTAACTGTTTCAACGCTTACTAATTGTGCTAAATTAAATTTAGCTTCTCTTAATCTTTCAATATCTGTTGAAACGTCTTCTGGTACTGTATATCCGCCTTCTGTAGAAGTTCCCTCACTCATAGAATTTCTTACACTTCTAATAGCCTTTGCAAAGTTCTTAACTTTATCATTTACTTTAACTTGTGCTACCACGTTATCATCAACAACTTCTTTTTCAGTTTTAAATAACTTTTCAGCTATCTTATACTCTCTTTCTAAATCTTCAATTTCAGCAAGTACACTCTCTGCTTTCGCTAATTCCTTTGCATCATAAAATTTAATTGCTTCTTCATTTTTTTCTTCAATTTGAGCTCTTATTTCCCTCATTTTTTTATTCATCTTTTTTTCCACCTTTCTTATTTTTATTTTCTTTTTCTTCTTCGCCATCTTCTTCATTTTCTAGAATACTTTCTGGCTCTGTCTTTTCATTTTCAATTATTTCAATTTTCTTTAATAACTCTTCATTTTCAGTTTTTAGAGTTTCGATTTCTTTTGATAGTTCTTCTTTTTCAGTTTCTAAAGTTTTAACCTTAGTTTCTAGTTCTTTATCACCATAAAAAAATGGCACTACCACAGCTTTGCCATTAAATTTATAATTAAGAATTTCTTTTGCACGATCCTCAGATACTTCAAAGGTTTCACCAAAATTTTTAGTAATGCCTTCTTTTTTAAGATCTAAGCGATCAACTATTACTTGTAAAATCATCTTTTAATTCCTCCAATCTTAACTTATTTTTGATTAAATCAAGTTTTATTTTAATTTTTTTCTTTTTTTCTTCATTTTCTTCTAAAATTTCCTTATTTTCTATGGAAAATCCAGAATCATCTAAAGAAAAAGTTATTTTATCAGCAGCTAATGGCCCTGTTAATTCTTCTTTGCTAATAAATGTAACTTTATCCTGTTTGTCTAAAATATTCTTAATAGAATCAGGGACGTTCTTGTATTTATCAAATAATTTACTTGATATACAAGCAACTGCCACTTTTTCTTCATTTAGAACAGTTACATTAAAATATTCTTGCATTTCTGTTGAAGATAACCATGTTTCTGCATCAATTAATTCTTTAATCTTTGCTTCATCACACTTAGCTTTAGATAGATACATAGGTATCATGACACTATCTTCTATTTTGTTTAAAGCATCAATCGTCTTTTGCATATCATTTGCATTTCCAACAGCATAACTCATAGGTTTATGTACCATTACGATAGAATTCTTATATAAATAGATATTATCGGCTACAAACATCAAGAATGATGCTGCACTAGCACTTAATCCATCTACATAAGCATTAATTTCTGTTCCTTTGTCTTTTTGGCGTTCTAGCATACTTATCATAGTTGATGCAGTAAACACATCACCTCCTGGCGAATTGATGTATAAATTTAGCTTTTGAATATTACCCAAGCTATCTAGCTCTTTTTTAAAATCCATTAAACCGACTTCAGTATCGCTAACTTCTTCACCAGTCCACCAATCGACCGATTTTTCTTGAACTATTTCGCCATAGATAAACAAATCTGCCTCTGTGGAAGTGACATTTTTAAATTCAAAAAAACTTTTCATTATCCGTCATCACCTCCTTTCGCATTTACTCCATATTGACTACCGACTTGCTCTACTCGTATCATTGATCCGTTTACAATCAAATAATCTCCACCATCTTTGGAGTCTAAATCTAAAAAAGCTCGAGCTTCATTAGGGGTATATAATCCATTGCTAATTCCTTGTGTTAAACTGTCTACTTGCGTTTTCAAATCTGCTCTTAAAAGCATTCCTGTATTAAATTTAAAGTAATATCCTTTGCGAATTTCTTTATCACTTAAAAGTTTATAATTTAATTCTTCTTCATACTGTTTCAATATGAATAAAAGAGTATCAACTAAAAAAGCCAAGTTTTGAGCTTCACTAGAAGAATAACTTGACTTAGAATAATCATTAATTTGAACTGGCTTTATACCAAATGCACTTGCGATTTGTAACGCACTATATTTTTTTAATTCTAAAAATTCGTTATCGCCTAATTTTGTGTTTAATGGTGTTATATCTGTTCCAACTGGAATTGGAATAAGGCCTTTAGAAGTATTTATTTTTCCTTTAGCATAATCTTCCAAATTTGCTAAGAAATTTTTGGTTGCCTCTTTATTAATTTCACCAGTATATTTAACTACTGCTTTAGCAGTAAAACCACTATCATATAAAGCATTCTGCATATCTTGGGCTTTTTGATTACCACTTATTGTAGTATTTAGCATATCTCTAACAGATAATCCCGATAATCCATCTTTATCAGTCATAAATGTTTTAAAATGCAGAATTTCTTCGCTTGAAAATTTATATGTTTTGCCGTTGTCTGAGTACAAATAAAAAACATCAGGAATTTTATTTAATAATGAAGCGTCATCATACCAAATTTCCATTTTTGAAGAGTCTAATGGAATTAATTTTGTTTCACTTCCAGCACCGCTAATCAATGCATAAGCATTTCCGTAATGATTTCGATAATATTCTAAAGTACTCCAAAATGATGTTGAAGTCATGAATTTGTTTGGCCTGTTTCTTATAGTATTATATAGCGGATGATCAATTGCTTCAATTACACCATGTTTTATTGTTTTTTGATATAATTTCAACGGTAATTTACCAATACTTTCGCTTAGGATTTTCAAACACGCAAAATAAGTAGCTTCTGACCTAACATCTTTATCCATGTCTTTATTTATTCCTAAAAAATCAGCTAATTCAAACCAACCTGTCATATCATATCCTGTACTATTATTTTTAAATAGCTTTTTAAAATTAAACTTAGGCATTTAATCACCTCCATCCCATTTTTTCTAAATAATTATTCATTTCTATATCTACATCTATATCATCTTGAAATTTCATGTATGCAACATGTGCGTTAATGCAAGCATCAACTGGGTCAATTCTTCTATTTCGCTTATTCTTTTCTTTATCCACTTTTATTTCGCCAAAACTATTGGAAACCGTTTTAGCATTACTAAATGACCAGGATAATAATTCATTCGATTTATCATATTCTATCTTTTCAGACTTTACATTTAGTTGCATATCAGCTGTAGCATCATTTAAAAACTTAGCACTTTGAGTAATCTCAATCAAAGGGATTCCTAATTCCTCTAAATCACTTAAAAAGGCATCAGCATTATGT
>JAGHGS010000170.1 GCA_017888105.1 Bacilli bacterium | reverse complement strand
CACTTACGCTTGACAAGTGCTAATAAAAGTGATATATTATACTTGTGAAAGGAAGATGGTTATGATGTTACCAAGAAAAATGTTTTTAGATGATATGTTTGACAGTTTTTTAGATAGTGAGACTCCAAAAATGAAATGTGATATTTATGAGGCAGATGGAAATTATAATTTAGAACTTGATATGCCAGGATTCACAAAAGATGATATCAACATTGAATTTAATAAAGGAACACTAACAATTAGTGCAGAAAAGAAAGAAGAAAAGGAAGATAAAGAAGATAAGAAATACATTAGACGTGAAAGATTTTATGGCAAAGTATCTCGTTCTTTCTATCTAGGCGATATTGAAGAAGAAAATATTAAAGCTGAATTTAAAGACGGAACTCTTAAAGTAATCGCTCCTAAAAAAGATGAAAACATATCTAAAAAAGTTATAAATATTGATTAAGCACTTAGGTGCTTTTTTCTTTTGCTAGAATTAAACCTTGTCAAGAAAACGAATTTATTATAAAATAAAAGTGTGGTGATAAAAATGGGACAAGTATATGATCATGTCATGTTATATAAAAAGAAATTTCCAGGAGGAGTAACCTGGTGGAGGCTTAAAAAACACAGTGCAGTAATTGAAGAACATTTAAATCCAGGAGAAACGGTATGTTATGCTTTTGCAGGTCAAAAAAACGATAAATGGTATGATGTTACATCAACCGCAGTAATTGCCATAACAAACAAACGAATATTAATTGGTCAAAAAAGAGTAGTATGGGGCTATTTTTTAAACAGTATTACACCGGACTTATATAATGATATGCAAGTATATTCCGGATTAATTTGGGGAAAATTAACAATTGATACTGTAAAAGAGGAAATTGTAATCACAAATTTAGCGAAAGATTCTTTACGAGAAATAGAAACAGAAATATCCGAATTTATGATGGAAGAAAAGAAAAAGTATGGACAAGCAATAAATAATAATTAGAGGCCATTATGAAAAAGTTAAAAATATTTCAACTGACCATTATTACTTTATTTGTAATTTTCATATTTTTCTTTTTCCGAGCAGTTGATTATACAAAAGAGTATACCGTAAATGGAGTAAAAATCAAAGAATCATATGAGAAAGATCATGATTATTACTATTTCACTTTAACCTATGAAGATACAACACTAGATTATTTATACGAATCAAAATACAAACATAATCGTACTTTTATTAAAGATATTAAGATTATCGAAGATGGGGATAACTTTTGTTTAGTTCCAACTGGAGATACCATCGAATTTATTCCATTATGTATGGAGAATAACAAAGTAACTTATTATAAAAAGGTAAGTGAACAATTAAAATCAAAACTTCCAGAAGAATATTTAAAAGAAGAAACAGAATTAAAAGATAGTTATAAGGATATAAATATTTATAATCGAGATTATACTTATTTATTATGGAATTATAATGGTTTTTATTATATTAATGAAGAAGAAGAAAAAGAAATGAAACTATTTGATAGTGAAATATATAATGCAAACCTAATAACTTATACAAAAGATTATCTAATTATTGCAGATTACGATCAAGAATATACATTCAATAAATTTTACCGAATTTCTTTTAAAAATGGTGACTTAAAAGAATATGATTTAGATCGAGATATTTATTTTGATAGTTATTTTCCAGGATACGAAAAAAATAAATTATACATTGTAGACAACAAAGAAGAAGAAATGTATGAATTAAATGTCAAAAATGGAGAATTAGAAAAAATCAGTGCTAAAATGTATGATGATGGAGATTGGGAAAAAGTCGGTATTAAAAGCTTAATTAATCAAAACAAAAAGTTTACTTATAAAACCAATTATAATTACTCATTAGAAGAAGGATTTCTTAGTTTAACATATCAAGATAAAGAAATTAATACCTTAATAGATAATGATGTAACAAGTATTATTCGTATAAAAAATGATTTAATATTTTATTTAAAAACAGATACTCTCTATGTTTTTGACCCCTTAAAAGGAAGTACAAAATTATTAGATTATTTCGAATGGAATTTTAAATCTGACAATATGATTTATGTAGATTAACCAAATTGTGCTTTTATCATATCTTATAAATAGATGAGGAGTGAGCATTTTGAACGAAAATAATACATATTTTACATATTACACGATTGAAAAGGGGGATAATTTATATGAAATTGCTAAAAAATATAATATTAATCCCAAGTTACTAGCTGCTATAAATGGTATAAAGGATAATGAATATATTTATCCGAATCAAGAATTATTAATTCCAAAAAGTGGATATAGTTATTATATAACCGCTGAAGGAGATACGCTATCTGGAGTAGCCAGTGCTTTTAAAACAACCCCTGAAAATATGTTAAATTATAATCGCACCATCTATTTATTACCAGAGCAAATTTTAGTTTATAAAAGAGGATAGTCTCAATTTAGAGACTTTTTTTCTTGCAAGAAAAAGATAAGTACTATATAATAAATCTAGGTGATAACTATGAATATATATACTTATATGAACTTTGATTTAGTAAAAAAAGGGTATTCTAATATGGATGAAATTCCAATAGAAGAAATAATAAACAGCATTAAAAATTATATATTAATGAAACAATTAGAAAAGGATACAAAGCTTGATATATATCAACTATTCCAGAAATACACGAGAATTGGTAAGAAAAAAGATTTAGAAATGATCATTTATTTTTTATTAGGATATATTAGTACTTTGCAAAGTTTTGCTATCACTTGGAGAATCACTCCCGATCAAGAACCAATCTTTGTGTATAACCAGTTCTATCCAGAGAAGTTAGATTCTCTCATAACTTCTCCAAATTTTAATTTAGAAAAAGTATTTGAACTAGTTTTAAATACAGCGATTGATTTAAAAGAGCAAAGAGAAAGAAGAGGAAGAGAATGATTAAATTAACAACGAACATAGAAGAAGCAGAATTTATAACTCATGCTGGAAATTTCCATGCAGATGATGTCTTTTCTACCGTTCTTATGGAACGTTTATTTGATAATATTACCCTAATTCGATTAAATGATTATCAAGATGATGGAACTAAAATTGCCTATGACATCGGTCTTGGAAAATTTGATCATCATGGAGCTCTTTACGATAAAAAAAGAGCAAATGGCATCCATTACTGTGGCTTTGGGTTACTCTGGCAAGAATATGGATTAAAATACTTACGTAAAATAAAAGTAGAACATCCAGAAAAAGTATTTGAAATAATAGACGAATTATTGGTAATACAAATTGATGCCTTTGATAATGGAGAATACAATATAGATGCACCATTTAACATTTATACATTGGCGGGTTTAATTGAACAATTTCGACCTAAAATTGGCAAGAGCGAAGATGAAAACGAGAGTTTCTTAAAAGCAGTATCTTTTGCCGACACAATTTTTGAACAAATATTAAATGATGCAATCGGAAAAGTATATGCTATAACAGAAATTGAAAAAAAGAAAAAAACAATCAAAGACAAAATTCTTGTATTAGATGAATATATTCCTTATGAATATGCAATATTCAAATTAGGTTTTGATATCGACTTTGTTGTCTATCCATCCAACCGTGGATGTTGGGCTGCCCATATCGTTCCAACGAAATACAAAGGATTTACACCAAAAATACCATTTAAACAAGAATGGGCCGGTTTAAAAGATGAAGAACTTCAAAAAGTAAGTGGGATTAAAACAGCACACTTTTGTCATAAAAAACTCTTTTTAGCAACAGCAGATACCAAAGAAGATGCGATAGAGTTTATATATAAAACAATAAGAGAGTAACACAAGTTACTCTCTTTTATAATTTCTAAATAATATTGATAAATAGTAATTTTTAATTTCAAAACATTTGCTATTAGCAAACATTTTTACTGACAAAACTCGACATCTAATATATATTTATAATATATGAAAGTATGATAAATAAAACATATTTTTGTATCAAATATTTATCTTAGTTATGATGAGCAGTAATAATCTTAACTACATATGTAGAAAGGGAATATTATGAAAACAATTGATAAATATCTAAAATTCAAAGAGATGTACAAAGATCATGTAGTAATTATTAAATCTGGTAACTTTTATTATACTTTTCTTGATGATACTTATATCTTAAATTATTTGTTTGGTTATCAAATAAGAGAAAATAAAATTGGATTTCCATTAAGTGCTAAAGCAAAGGTAAAAAGTGTACTAAATCGCAATAATGTAAATCTAATTGAAGTAATTGATGATTATGCTTATATTTTAGAATCAAAAAATGCCAATGCTTATAATGAAAAATTAAAGGAAGCCAAAAGTAATTTATTAATTTCAAATATGCTAGATAATTTAATGAATGCAATTGAAATAAAAGTCAAAAAAGAAGAAGCAAATTATGATCTAATTAAGGAGTTTGTGGATGAACTCTAATTTTGCTTTATTAAATAATACCAAAAAAACAATTGCTTTTATTAACAAACAATTAATAAATTATCCTAAATCTGAAGCAGTATTAAAAGAGAATATTGAAAAAGACATGTATGAAATTATCGAACTTATTTTTTCATATAGTATTAATGATGTAGAACGAATAAAAATAAAATACTTAAAAGATTTAATTATTAAATTATCTATGCTTGATTTTTATATTGCCACCTCTTTTGAAAAAAGAATTATTAGTAAGAAAAAATTTGAATCAACTTCAATGTTTATTATAGAAATTAGAAAAATAGCATACGGATTGGTGCGAAATGAAACCAAGTGTTAAATATGAAGAGTGTTCATTAAAATATCGAAATCCGAATTATATATAAATTTAAATTTGGATATCCGAAATAAAAATACCCATATACATGATCCTTTGATACAATATTTTTGTTCAGAAAATTATGTAATTGGAGGT
>JAGHGS010000169.1 GCA_017888105.1 Bacilli bacterium | reverse complement strand
TATTTAATTTCACAACTATATTATCATATTTATCAGTTTTTGACAAATAAAAAATGCAAATTTTATCAATTAAAATCTGCACTTCTTATTTGTTTAGTGAATTTACAATTTACTTTTGAAATTCACCAAATAATAGCAAATATCATATATCATTTTAAAAAACTTTATGTTATAATTAAAATGGTTGTAAAATAATTTAGGGAGGTACAAAAATGAACAACGAAAGTAGAATAAAAACGGGTTATCCACACTTAGATAAACCATGGTTACAATTTTATGATGAAAAGCTCATCTCTTCCCCTGACCCCAAAACAAATGTAACCGAATATTTAAAGATGAAAAATCAAGGAAGAGGCAATTTAATAGCAAGCTCTTTTTATGGAAAAGAAACAAGTTTTAATGAATTATTTAATAAAGCTGATATAGCAGCGAAAGTACTAAACGAACTTGGTGTGCAAAAAGGCGAAGTAATTATGAACTTAGTCCCAAATATTCCAGCTTCTGGTGAAATATGGCTTGGTGCTACTGAAATTGGTGCTATTTCTGATTTTATAGACCCTAGGCCAGATACTATGGATGTAAAAGCAAATGCCAAAAAAGTATTAGAGTTAGTAAAATATGAACAAGCAAAATACATTATTGCCTTAGACAAATGTTATCTTGGTATGTTAAAACCAATTGAAAGAGAACTAAAAAATCTAGGAATCAGTACCATTATCACTTTAAATGCTAGTGATGCCATGAATTTACAAGGTAAAGTTTCCTATCTAAAAGATGTCATTGCTTACAATGATTTAAGAAATGCCAAAATAACTGATGCTTCTGTAGAAAAATTAAAAAATTATCAAGCCATACTTGAAAAATTAAAAGCAATGAAAAAAGAGAACAAAGCATATGAAGAAGCCGTTAAATCTTCTCCTTTAAGAGTTGTAAAATATGAAGAATTAGTAAAAGAATGCACTCACACTTATTATGTTAAAAATGTAGACCCTGAACAAGCAACCTATATAGGTCACACCTCAGGAACAAGTGGTGCCAGACCAAAACCAATCATCTTAACAAACAAAAATGGCATTTCTACATTAGAACAATTAATAAAAGGAGATGTAGCTTTTAAACCTGGAGAAAAAGCTCTACATGTTTTACCATTCTTTGCGCCTTTTGGTGCATATGATAATTATTTATTAAATCTCGTAAGTGGGGCAACAAATATCGATGTTCCCGAATTTGAAATAAGTGAATTTGGATACTTACTAAAAAAATATCATCCAAACATTATTATGGCTACTCCTGCTTGGATTGCTGCTTTACCAAATTATAAATATTTAAAAGATGTAGACCTATCTTGCTTATCTACTGTTATTTATGGAGGAGATTCCATGACAACCAAGGATGAAGAAAAAGTAAATGAATGGTTAAGAGCTCATGGTTCTAAAGCTGAAGTAGAAAAAGGATATGGAATGAGTGAATTTTGCGGATGTGGAACTTATGCTCAAGGTAAGTATAACCAAGCAGAATCAATTGGAATACCACTTCCAAATACAACAATTGCTATTGTAGACCTAAATGTTGAAGACAAATTAGTTCCTCTAAAGTTTGAAGAAGGAATGGAAATGCTAGAAGGTGAATGTGCAGTATCTTCAGATGCAGTAACAAATGGAATTGTTCATGGAGATATCATCATTCCTCACTTTGAATTAGACGGAAATTCTTATATTAGAACAAGAGATATTGTTCAAATTGATAGAAATGGTATTTTATATCATAAAGACAGAAAAGACCGTTCATTTGCCAGAGTAGATGGTTATAAAATTAAACCCCATGAAATTGAGGCTGAAATTGAAAAAAATTCTCACGTTAAATATGTCAGAATAACACCATACTTTGATGAAGCAAGAAGAGGCATTATGCCAATATGCCATTTAGTATTAAATGAATCTGATTTAAGTGATGAAGAAAAAATTGAAATTGTAAAAGAAATTGTTTATAAACAAATTATTGATAATCATGATATGTCATCTAGACAAATTCCAGCAAAATTTAAAATTAGAGAGAATATGCCATTAAGCAAAAACAGTAAAATTGATTTTAACGCTTTAGCAAAAGAACCCCTTGATGGCAGTGAAATTTGTGTAGATGTAAAAGAAACAAATTTAACCGTAGAAAATATAAATATTTATAAAAAACAAGAATTAACTAGAAAATTAAAAAAATAATAAAATGAGGTGTGTGGTACATGGAAAACATTCAAGGATTTTTAATACTTAACGTATATGCTTTATTACTTATCATAGCAGTTAGTATTATCTTTTTTAGTAAAAAAAGGCAAAAACAAACTGAAGACCAAACTTATGCTCAATTTTTAATAACAAACATAGCAATATCAATAAGTGGTTTAGTTCTAGGTATATTGGTTGCTCCCAATCTAAATACGAACCCCGGAATAATTGCTATAGCCAATAAAATATATTTAGTTTGCTTATTAATTTGGATTGCTATATTGACTTTTTATACATTTTATATTTCTTTAAATAATAAAGAAAAAACAAACAAATTAAAAATGTTCTTTTACATAATAACTCTTATTTCTATTGCTATCATCATGTGTTTACCAATCAATGTCGAAATGATAAATAATACTGCCTTAGCAACAGGGCCAGCAATTGTATTTACATATTTAGTATTTGGAATTGGTTTTATTACTCAGTTAATGTGTATTATAATCGACCATAAAAATTTGAAAAATAAAAAATATATTCCTATTTATTTGCTTATCGTTGGTGGCGTAATCGTTTTAATTGTTCAAATGATGTACCCAACTCTAAATTATTTAGTAAATCCTGCTTTAATATATATTGCCTTTATCATGTATCATACGATTGAGAATCCTGATTTAAATCATATTAAAGAATTAAATTTTGCTAAAGAACAAGCCGAAAAAGCCAATCGAGCTAAAACTGACTTCTTATCCAATATGTCTCATGAAATAAGAACCCCACTAAATGCTATTGTTGGCTTTAGTGAATGTATGCTTGATTCAACCGATTTAAAAGAAACAAAAGAATATGCTGGCGATATTGTTGATGCATCAAAACAACTGCTTGAAATTGTAAATGGTATTCTTGATATCTCTAAAATTGAAGCAAATAAAGTTGAAAT
>JAGHGS010000168.1 GCA_017888105.1 Bacilli bacterium | reverse complement strand
CCTTTATTTTTTTCCATTATTTCTATTTTATAAACATCACTAAGTATCTTTATGATACTTTTTGCTCCTTGATCTTTCCTGATCACCACCCAAAGTTCTCCATGAAGATTCAAATAATTTTTAGCATTCATTAAAATATCTAAAACAACTTGTTTCCCGGCTCGAATCGGAGGATTTGTAATAATAAGATCAAAATTTTCTTTCACATTTTCATATATGTTACTCTCTTTAAAAGAGACACTAACCTGATTTAATTTAGCATTTTCTTCTGCTAGCTCTAAAGCTCTTAAATTTACATCAACACCCATACCACAAACATTTAATTCTTTTGAAAGTACGATCGACAAAAATCCATATCCACATCCAACATCTAAAAAACTTTGGATATCTTTTCTATTTTTTAAATAAGTTTCAATTAATGTAATACTTCCAAAATCAATTTTACTTTTAGAAAATACCCCATTATCACTTAAAAACTCATAACAAGTAGAGCCATAGTAATACGTTATGACTCGTCTTTCACTCTTTAATTGATCGTTATTTGTAAAGTATTGATTCAAGAACATGCACCCTTTTTGTATATTAAGTATACCAAAATTAAAAAAATAGTCAAGTTAAACTTAAACTATTTTAATAAGAAATTTGAAAATTCATAATACCATATTCATAGATTACAAACTGATTTTGTTTATCATCAACAACATCATAAATAGTAACATCATCTTCTTCTCTACTAGAATAACTAAATATTTTAGAAGAAAAATTTTGATATAAAGAAGTTGTTTGGTTTAAAAAATCTTCATATCCCCGATAACTATTTTTGGTATGATCATCTAATAAAAGATATGCTTCTTCAGGATTATCAATAAGAAAATTAATAAAAATTGCTAAATAAATAGAAAGCTTATTTTCTAAAGTAATTTCTTCTGCCGAAAAAGTAACACCACTACTAAGTTGTCGCTCTACCATATCATAATTTTGAGCATATTCTGATAAATTTGTAGTCTGAATTGGCCTTAACACATAATTTCCATTAGATTCATCTACAATAATAAGATAAGAAACATCTTCGAAAAATTCATACTCATCCCCCATAATCGAATTACTACTAAGATCCCCTCTTACAAAATAATAAGTAACCGAACTATCTGGATTATAATAAATTTCTTTAGCTACATAATTCGTAATTCCATAATCTCTACCAATAATAGAATATAAATTATTTGCTCGAATCTGATTTTCTTCAATATAATTAGGATCCAATATTGATAATAAAGTACTAGTATCTTCCTCAAAAATACGATTATAATAATCATTAATTATCTTTTGAACTTCAAAAAACACTGAATCATCTTCTAAACGCTGAATTTCATCACGAAACACTTCATTCGGCACGTTAGGATCCGGATCAGACGGCGTATTTGGTTCTTCCGAATCCGTAATAAGTGAACTTAAAATATAAGCAAGAATAACAATTAATAGTAAAATAACACCTACGATAATCAATACTTTTTTCTGAGCTTTATTTTCCATAAATCCTCCTAATCACTACAACCATTTGTAACATACTGAGTAATAACAGAAACATTATTATCAGCTCGTGCCGTACAAGAATCACTTGCATTCAAATCTGATTTAGAACCACTAGGTCTTTCAAAATTTTTACAAAAAGCAACTGCAGTATCATAGCCACTATAATTACCAGTAAGATATTTATTAGTAATACTATAGCTCGATTTATTCGTAATTTCATAATACAAATAATTTAACTGAGCTTGCATAGATGCTGCTTCCCAATTTCGTTCTTGAGCATATTCAATTAATTGAACTCTTCTTCCAAAACTCCACTGTATAAGTCCAAACCCAGCAGCAACCGTAGAAGGAGCATCATAAATCGTCTCTAAATTATAACCACTTCCATACTCAACAACCGCCGGATTATAAGTATGAGCACTTTCACTTTCCATATTTGCCATAATACCCACTACTGCATTCACAGAAAAACCACTAGCAAGTAATGAATTACACACTACACTTTTATTATGATCGTAATCACTATAATCTCCAGTATCTCCAACAATAGTAATATCTCCACCTGTAAGAATACCACCTGCAATAGGTCTTGGATTTTCTGGATCAACATAATCCAGTGGATCAACTCTTGTACCATTTAAACGAATTTCAAAGTGCAAGTGAGGGCCAGTAGAACGACCCGTATTACCGGTATAACCAAGAATTTGTCCCTGATTAACACTATCACCCTTACTTACCAAAACCTCACTTAAATGGGCATATAAAGATTCAATTCCATCTCCATGATCAATTTTTATATAATTACCATAAGATCCACCACAACTATGATCTCCTACACTACATCCTGTATTTACAAAATTAATTTCTCCGGATTTTGTGGCAATAACAGGAGTTCCCGTTCCAACACCACCAATATCAATAGCACCATGGGCATCTTGCCATTCTCCCGTTGTCGGATGATATCTTCCTCCAAACGTAGAAGTAATACTAACAGAAACAGGATCTCCTCCATAAATATTTCCTTGGGTAGCCTCTTCACTTCCAACTGGCCACCAATAAGCATCATTTTCCGTTAAAGTATAATAAGTACAATAGCTAGTTAAATTATACAACTGATATTCAGCATTAAGAGAATTATCTACATGACTCATAATAATATCATAAATAGCAACATAATCTTCCGAACTATAATGAATTCCTACACTATCATACTCATGAATCGACTCTTGTGTATAACCCAAATCAATGTAAAACAAATTATCTAATCCCGAACTATTAATTAAATTACTCATAGTATTATTAAAGTTTTGAATTGTTTCATTTTTAGCATATTGTGATAAATTATCATCAACCGGTCCAACAGACACTACATAAATATTATGATTGCTCCATTCTCCGGTTGCCAAAGCCTGATACTCTTGATAATATGCTTCCGCATTTCCTAAATCATTAACCCCCAACCAAATAACAATATTATAATCAGCATTATCTCTCATTAAATTATTAATACCTTGAATACCACCAGTCATAGAATTGGTATTACCACTACTAAAAGTACCGTTTCCAACAAGCCAATCATATCCATAGGAAACACCATAAATAGTATTGCTACTATTAATAACTCCTGCATTCTGCATTCCACGAGTTCTAGAATCACCTAAAAATAAAACATCACGAAAAACTGTATCTTCACTCTCATCATTACTATCTGTATTATAAAAACGATTTAATATTTGAGAGTAAGTATTTCCGGAATTTGCCATATCCTCAAATTCATCCAAAGTACTTTCATTAAAATTTAAAAGATTTTGACTAGACAAATTACTAATCGTAGATCGATAAGAAGAAGAAATATACAAATAATTACTAATATCAGTATAAAGCGTTTCCAAATTACTTAAATCATTTTCTGGTGCATCCAACATCCACAATTCATCACTGTTATCATCTGGTGCTTGTTCATAATCATTAAACACATCACAAATACGTACTTCTATATTTTTATCACTACTATTATAATTACCTTGACTAAGAACATTCGTCTTTAAAACAATCATCAAAGCTTTAATAGTCTCCTCAGAATATTCTTTACCATTTGTATAAGCATATGCCATCCGCATAACATAATCATCCAAATTATAAACCGCTAAAGATTCTTTATCACTATTACTTTGATAACAATTTGTAATCGAAACTTTAGTATCATTATAATTACATAAAGTATCTACATACCCTGTATTTAAACCTTCTTGTGAAGCACCACCAAATATAATAATCAAAATAAGAAAAAACAAGGCAATACCACCAATACCTAAAATAATAGGTATTTTAAATCGTTTCCATAAAGAATCTAAAAATTGTCCACTGACTTCCCCTTTTCCTTCCTGGTTAGAATCATCAGCCGATGGATTATCATTTTGAATCACATCAGAAGGAATATCACTGGATAAATCAGGCTCATTCATAGAATCTTCCTCACCTGTATTAACCTCTTCTATTCCTTCATCGATATTTTCTTGTTGCATCATAGAATTAAAAGAAACATTTTTTCTCATTGAAGTTGCTGGAGCCATACTCTCACTAGTTGGAGCATCACCCGATGAGGCTATATTTCTTTTAGGAACACTACCAGTACTTTTAACCACTTCCCCTGCTTCTTTAGCACCACTAGCTCCTTTACTTCCGATAAGGCTAATAGCTCCATCGGCTGCATCCGTAATTCCCGAATCATTAAGTCCTTTTGTATTTTTTTTAACTCCAGGAACTTGATCAGCCGCTAAAGCCACAGCACCCGTTGTTTTATCTAATGTTTCTCCTACACCAGGAACTTTTTTGGCTGCATCATAAGCCATTCCTCCAACACCTGGAGCAAAGTATTCTGCTGCTCCCTTAGCTGCTGTATCAACCACTTTTTTCGTATCAGCATGTTCCTCTGGATTTTGAGGATTCGTACTGCCTTGAGGGCGATTTGGATTATAATTATAAGAATTAGGATTTTCATTTTCTGGCATCTACTTCACCCTCTTTTACTCTCTAAATTATAACATAAACAAATTAAAAAAAAAAGAACTATAAAATACACGATTTAGAAACTTTCACATAAATTATTAGTGAGAATACATGAAAGGGTGAATAATATGAATAATTGTGAAAATCACAGCTCTGGCAACTGCATCAATGAAATATTAAGCGTTATTTTAGTTCTTCAACAAAATGCATGCCCTGAAACTTGCTTAGATGCATGCGATCGTCCTGTTTTAGGTGGAGGGCCAAACTGTCTAGTATGTAACACAAGACCTGTAATGCTTTATACTTGCTGTGGAAATGGCGTTCCATGGAGTATGCCAACAACCAAAGACACAACTGTATCTTGTGCTGGAACGACAAGTACTACCTGTTCAAGTGTCTTTAGAGTAGAAAAAATTGAAGGAAATTGTTGTACTTTCAGAGTACTTGCAGATAACCCAGATCCAACCAGTTTAAATCCATATGTTGCTACCAATTCTTTCTTTACCATGGATTGCAGCTGTCTATGCTCTATTAGATGCTTATCTGATACTTTTGTAGATTGTGTTTGTTAAACCTTAGAACTGTCTAAAAACAGTTCTTTTTTATTGACTAATTCTCCATTTTTATACAAATAAATATTCCCTCTATAAAAGATCTTTTCATCCTCAATAATAATTGCTGAATCATCCGGTAATCCAATAATTTCCTTATTTTTTGACTGTAATTTTATTTCTTTTACTTGCTCCAAATCGTTGATATCAAAATGAGGATCAATAATTAAATTAACTAAACCCAACCCTTTATAAAACATACTTTCTAAAAAATCCTCATCTTTAGAGCAATAAACTTGACAACATAAATTCATTGCTCCCGCACTTGTTCCTATCACAAGAACATTACTATTTCGAATTATCTCGTCAAAACCATTATCTAAAATATATTTTAATTGTCTTACAGGGTCTCCTCCAAGTAAATAAATGAAATCAGCTTTAGTTAAAACCTTTAAAGCTTGCTGTTGACCAATACGCTTATCTAACAAAATAATTTCCCCATTAAATCCCACATCACTTAAATCACGTTTCATTCTATCCTTATATTCGTCATTTTTAATATATTCGTTTGACTTGGTACAAACCAATACACAATAATTCTTATTAGACAAATCGTTTTTTAATTCTTTTTTAACAACTTGAGGAAAACCACTTTCTTTTAAGGGACCACTTAACAAATATATTTTCTTCACTTTTTCTTCCTCCTTAATTTTCTTACATACTCTTTTTCTAATGAATCAACTCCAATGGGATTTTGAATACTTATCATATGATGTAGGCCTAACAAATACATCAATGATCTTTCAATACCAAGACCACCACTATAAGTCAATGGAAGGCCTAAATTAAAATATAACATTTGATTATAATCCATTAAATCTTGACAAGCTGCTTGATTCTTAATTGCGTTAGCAATTTTTTGATAATCCACCTCATCAAAATATGAATGAGCCACATAATGCCCATGAATATACCACTGAAGTTCGACTTTTTTTCCATCTTTCTCTAAAATATAAGGAGACTCTACTGGAACATTTAAAACAATTAAATTGTCATTTAACTTCGTATGTTTAAGATGATGTTTACCAAAATCAGGTATATATTTTAAAGCTTCAGAATACTGTAAAACAGTAATTTTTTCATAAGCGGGTATTTCTAAATTAAACTTTTGAGCTAAAAATAAAACTTGTTCAAAATAATCTATTAAAAATTGAATCATACGATCATCATCAAAATTTAGTGAAACAAATTCTAATGTTTGTGTTTGTGGAGATTCCTGTTTTTTACCTAATTTATCATAAAAAACACTTTGCAAAGCAAAAGTAGAATCTAAAGTCAAAGCAGTAGTTTGCTTTAAGGCATTTTCTAAAGTAACACGTAAATAGTAATTTTGATCTCTACACTTCGATGATACAGTAAATGGAGAAATCAGAGAAGTTGTTCTAACTTCTTCTAACAATTCTCCAACCACTTCCTTATATTGAAGATGAGTAAAATAATTCCTTAAAAAACTAAATATTTCATTTTTTATATTCCAAACTTTAATTTCTTCTTTTCCATTCAAAGCATTAACAAAATGACGTTTATCCATACTCATATTTGCAATCCTTTTTTGCTTGTCATCTAACAAGCAAGGAATAATTTTTTCAATATTTTTTAAATAAAAAAGTTCCTGACCTCGATTATTTAAAATCGTATCGGCAGTAAAATAAATTATGTCATTTACATGAATATCATTAATAAAACCTATTAATTTATCATCTTTTTTTACCATTAGTTGTTTATACCCTGATTGATAGGGTTGCATAATACCGATAAAAACTAAGTTTTTAGTAATATTAATTGTTCTGATTCTTCCAAAATATAGATCCATGCTACCTCCTTAAATAATTAATATCATTATTTTCTTGCCAATACATACAAACTATTTTATTACATAATTTCATTCTATCAAAGTCTATTTTTTCAATTCCATAAGACTTTAAAAAAACATCTATAAAGCGATCCATAACCTCCTTATGATTTAGCAAACCATAATATAGCAAACATGACCACATTGAAAAATAAATATCATAGTGTCTATCACCAAAATGAGAATCACTAAAATCAATTATTCTATACAATTCGCCATTTTTAGAAAATATATTTTTAGGATTAAAATCACCATGTACAAGAACTTCATCAGAATCAAACAAATAGCCGTATTTTTCAATATAGTTTTTCATAGCGTGAAAATCATGATCACCCAAATAGTCTGCAAAAAAACTCAAACCAACATCATGTTTAAGAGCAGTAGTGATAAATTTATCAGAATTATCTCGTAATAATCTCCTCTCATCATCAGAAAAATATTGAATATCCCACACAGTATCATGAAATTCTCTTAAATATCTTCCCATTATATTCGCCACTACATTTATATCTCGAAACTCTTGCAAAACTAAGTTAGCATTAATTTTTTCTGTTATTAAATAATCTTTATTAGTAGAAATATAGCTTATAACATTACTAGTATATTTATATTTACTAAAGAAATTTGATAATATTTTCAAATCCTGTAAATTAGATGGAATATCACTTATTTTAATACAACAACCGCTTTCTCCATCTACTAACAATGTAGTATTACCACTAAAACCAGAAGCATCTAAAACATAATTGTTACCAACAAATTCTTTTATAAGATTAATATCTTCTTCTCTACAATTTCGTTTCTTTAAAAATTCGAAAACATCATTAGAAGAAATAATATCGTCTTTTGGAGCATCTACATTTTCTAAAAACTTTTTACCTCCCAACACATTCTCTTATCTTCCTCCTAGCCCTAGTTGTAACAACTTTATCTAACCATTCTTCTCTAGGCCCAAAAGATAACTCATCTGTAATAATTTTTACTCTATCTTTATTCTTTAATTGATAATCAATTGACACATGTTCCTCATTAACAACAGCACCAACCATAGTATTACCTATATCCGTATGTATTTTATAAGCAAAATCAATTGGGGTAGCACCTTTAGACAATTCTACTACTTCTCCCTTTGTAGTATAAACATATATTTTATCTGCAAATAATTCTTTTTTTACTTGTAAAACAAATTCTTGGTTATCTCCAAATACCGAATTAATTTCTACTAACGATTTAAAAAATTGATATTTTTCTTTTAAATCTTGTTGCATAACTTCTCTTGCGTTTCCTTTCATAATATCCCAATAAGTTGCAAGCCCAAATGAGGCTACTTTATCCATATCAAATGTTCTAATCTGTGTTTGCACAAGTCGGTCATTCGGTCCAAAAACAGTGGTATGTAAAGACTGATACATATTTGTTTTAGGATTACTAATATAATCTTTAAACTTATCATTAATAGGATGATACTCACTATGAATTAAATATAAAGCAATATAACATTTCTCTATTTCATCAACCATAATTTTAAGAGAAAATAAATCATGAATATCTGACAACTTATGACCATCACATAATCTTTTATAAATGCCATAAATGTTTTTAGTACGAATCTTAATCTCATTAAGAATATTTTTATCATTAAGCATCATTTGAATTTTAAAAAGCATTTCCTTTAAATATGGTTCATAAAGAGACTCCAATTTCAATTTCTTTTCTTCTAAAGTACGATATGTATTGGGCTTTAAATACCTTAACGACAAATCTTCTAATTCTGATTTAATCCGATATGCTCCAATATAATAAGCAAGGGGAACAAATATTTCCATGGTTTCTAAAGCATTTTCTTGCTGTTTAAATGATGTTTTAAACTGCAAAGTTCGCATATTATGAAGTCGATCAGCTAATTTTATAATAATAATTCGCACATCTTCAGTAATACCTGTAATAATCTTTCTTGTATTCGCTAAATTTTGAGCTTGTTTAGAAGAAAAATTAAGTTTACTAATCTTTGTAACACCATCAACTAAATTAGCAACATTTTTATTAAACAAAGAAGCAATATCTTCTTTTGTTGTATTAGTATCCTCTAAAGTATCATGTAACAAACCAGCACATATTGTATCACTATCAGCATGCATTTCTGCCAAAATAAGAGCAACATTTAACGGATGATTAATATAAGCCTCACCACTTTGTCTAGTCTGACCTGCATGTAAATCACGAGCATATTGATATGCCTTCTTAATCTTTTCTAGTTCTTCCGAATTATACTCTTCCACTATTTGAAATAAGTTTAAAGCATTTACTTCACCCATAACTCCACCTCCTTAAAATATAAAAAAAAACAAGCGTCAATCAGACAGAAAGACACTTGTTTTTTTAGAAATAACATCATTAAAAGAGCAGAAAGAATTAGAGCAGAAATTATTTGTATAACAAAAGTAATGTTTTAATTTAACTGCATCTAAAGTCATACTCTCACTCCTTTAAAATGTAATTGCTATCATTTTAATACCATTTTAAATACTTTGTCAAGCTTTTTTATACTTTTTGGCATAAAATAAGAGTATCAAAAGATACCCTTACAAATTATATGTTTTATTTTCTATACATTCACTTACTTGAGAAATAAATTCTTCCTTAGAAACAGTAATTGTTTCTTGTTTGCCAAATTCCCGATAACTAACACAATGATTTTTCATTTCTTCTTCACCAACAACAATCGTTAATGGAATTTTTTTTGTCTGACTTTCTCTCATTTTATAACCAAGTTTTTCATTACGATCATCTAATTTAACTCGGAAATGATTTTTAGTAAATTCTTCTTGCAACTCTTTTGCATATTCCAAATGATATTCATTATTAACTGGAATAATATTAATTTGAATTGGTGCAAGCCAAAGTGGAAATGCTCCTGCATAATGTTCAATCAAAATACCAATAAATCTTTCAATAGAGCCATAAATAACACGATGAAGCATAACTGGTCTTTTTTTAGAGCCATCTGAATCAACATAAGTCAAATCAAATCGTTCTGGTAAATTCATATCAAGTTGAATCGTTCCACATTGCCATACTCTACCTAAAGAATCACGAATATGAAAATCTAGTTTAGGACCATAAAAAGCTCCATCACCAGGATTAATCTTACAATCATGACCAGCTTTATGACAAGCATCTTCTAAAGCTTTTTCACTATGATTCCAAATGTCAATACTTCCAATATACTTCTCTTCTGGTCTTGTTGACAATTCAATATCATAAGTAAGCCCAAATACTTTATACATCCGATCAATAAAATTAATCAAACGAATTACTTCTTCCTCAATTTGATCTTCTCTCATAAAAATATGTGCATCATCTTGTGTAAATGTTCTTACTCTAAATAAACCATTTAATGCGCCACTTGCCTCATGTCTATGAACTTGACCAAGTTCTCCTACCCTTAAAGGTAAATCCTTATAAGAATGTAGTGAATTTTTATAAACAAGCATACCACCAGGACAATTCATTGGCTTAATAGCAAATGTTTTTTCATCAATTTCACTCGTATACATATTCTCACGATAATTAAACCAATGTCCTGATAACTCCCATAATTCTTTATTAAGCATAATTGGGGTTTTAATGAACTCATATCCTTCTTTTGTATGTTCTTGATACCAAAAATTTTCAAGTTCATTTCTCACAATCATACCATTATGTAAAAAGAAAGGAAATCCTGGACCATATTCACTCATCATAAATAAATCAAGTTCTTTACCTAATTTTTTATGATCTCTTTTTTTAGCTTCTTCAAGTAAATATAAATGTTCTTGTAAATCTTCTTCGGTTTTAAAACAAACACCATAAATTCTTTGAAGCATCTTATTGTTAGCGTCCCCTTTCCAGTAAGCACCACTAACCTTTAAGAGTTTAAAATGTTTAAGTTCTTTAACGGATTCAACATGAGGACCACGACAAAGATCCGTAAAATCTCCTTGTGTATAACAACTAATAACATTAGCTCCTTCATCCATATTTTCAATTAAATCTAACTTATATGGATCATCTTTAAACATTTCTAACGCTTCTTTTTTAGAAATTTCATGTCTTACAATTCTTTTGCCATCTTTAGCAATTTTTTTCATTTCTTTTTCGATTTTCGGTAAATCTTCTTCTTTAATAACTTCATCACCTAAATCAATATCATAATAGAAACCATCATCTATTACAGGTCCAACCCAAAATTTTGCATTAGGGTATAAGTGTTTTACTGCTTGTGCCAGCAAATGCGCACAACTGTGATTTAACACATATAAATCTTTATCTTCTTTAATATTTATCATTTTTTCTCCTCCTCTATTTTTAAAAAACGCACTTTTTGACCAGTTACATTATCTGGTCGTGTTGATACATCTTCCTTATCTAAAAACATGGATAATGGTCTTACCCAACACTCACCATTATGAGTATATACAACCATATCCTCTAAGTTTTCTGAATTCTTAGCAAGACATACAACTTCCATGATACTTCCTTTAAAATGTCTAAACTTATCTTTTGGTTTTATCTCCATAAAATCCCACCCTTCAAATAAAAAAAGAATGATACCTAAGGAGCTTAAAATTTAAGCGGTACCATCCTCTTAATTACTTACTTAACATAACGGCTTTAAACCGGGACACTTTTTCAAGGCCAGTTCATAGGTAGTAACATTAAGTCTTCTTAAATCGTCTTCCACCCTCACGATCTCGCTAATAAGAAGCAAAATAATGTCATGTCCTAATCACAACTTTTTCAACTAATAATATTCTATCACATTTTTTTATTTTTGCAACAACATTTCACCATTTTTCTATTCTTTACTGTTTTAACTTTCTCAAAGGATAGATAATATCTTTTTGATAAGTAATATATAATTCATGTAATCCCCGTGTCATAGCAACATATAAAAGTTTCATATCCAATTCTTTATTAACATCATATTTTTCAACATCTAATATAAGAACGGCATCAAACTCTAATCCTTTTGCTAAATAACTAGAAGCCAAACAAACCCCACCATCATATTCCGTATTTTTAGAGCTTATTTTATGATGCATAATGTTATTTTGATTTAATTTTTTGGATAATTCATTTACAGAGGACTCATCTTTACAAATAATAGCAACACTTTGAAAACCAACACTTAGAAAATAATCAATCTTATTTTTTAGATAAGAAGCAACATGATTGGCATCAATTTGATCAATCTCTACTGGTTTTCCATGTCTTAAAACAGCTTTCGCATCAGAAAATCCAAACCATTTTGAAATAAGATTTGCTGATTCCATAATTTCATAAGTAGTTCGATAACTTTTTTCCAATTTAAGTAATGAAATATTATCATCAAATACATTATGAATCACACTTTCCCAATCATGAATACTTTGATAAGAATAAATAGACTGAGCCAAATCTCCAAATATAGAAAACGTACTATTTTTAAATAATTCTTTTAATACTAGAAAATGAAATAATCCATAATCTTGTGCCTCATCTACAACAACATGAATATATCCATCATACCCTTTATAACCATTTAATTTAAGATTTAAATAAATTAAAGCCGGTAAATCTTCATACCCCAAAGTCTTTTTATGAATCGCATCTAATGTATTAACCCTAAATTTTTGCCAATCACAAGCATCATCTAAAACATACTTATCAATATTTTCAATAAATTTCTCATAAAGAGTCAATGTTTTTACAT